>JANNCH010000610.1:0-8944 GCA_031386315.1 Pseudobdellovibrionaceae bacterium | reverse complement strand
ACTAATCGATTCAAGGTCAGAAATCTTATCTAAACCTGGAACAGTCATTGTCTGATCATCTAACTTACCGTCAAGATCAACCAAAAATAGCACCGGGCTTTTACGCTTGTCTGTATCATCACTGACAACTAAAAACTTTTTAATATCTTCAAGGTAAATGACACCTGAGGGTTCAAAATCAAAGCGCTTCATTATTTCAGAGGGCATTTTCATTTCTAGTACGACACCTAAGTTTGTGGACTTTGATTCTGCCTTTTCAGTGGCAGCAATAGCTGTCGGGAATCCAAATATTTCCATTTTTGGTTTGATTTGAACTTTTTCGCCCAATAAAAGTGCATTTTGCGGAGCGATCTCAACAACCACTTCACGTCCCCACACTTGCATATTCGGATAATGCATCAAACGCATTGGAATTTGAATGATTCTTGAACCTACACTTACAATTTTACCTTCAATGGTTTCACCTGATGACGTGATAGATTTAACACTCACTTTTTTGCCAACCTCTAATTTAGTTCGCAAACCTTCATTAACGAATCCATCAATATAGGTTGGATTTTTAGGCGAAAGTGTCAATACACTTGCGAACGAAGATACTTTTTCGCCCTTTTTAAAGTTCACTGCACCAACGATGCCATCTACGTCAGAAAAAACATAAAGATTCTTTTTTTGTAGTTCTAAATAATCGATCTCGTTTTCTAAATCTTCGATATCAACGCTCAACGGATCAACATCATCGGAACTCAGAGAGTTACTGACGATAGAGTTCATATGCTGGCGCACTTTCATTTCGGCTTCTAATTTTGAAAGTTCTGACTTTGCTAAGCGAATACGAGAGTTCAATTCAGATTGGTTGAGCTCCATCAAAAGGTCGCCCTTTTTTACTGTCTGCCCAGAAAGAACGTGAATGCGTTTGATTTCCACAGGGTATTCAAAATTGATTTGGCGCTCTCGTGAATCTGCGACTCCTAAAAAGTTCATACTTTCTGAGCTCATATAGAATCCTAAACCCACAATGCCTGAAACACAGATGAGCCATGCAATAGCAATCACACGGTTGTCGGTACCAACAATGTCTTCTTGAATAACTTTGATCATTTTTTTGATTGAATTCATATTAAACCTCAATCACTGACTCTTGCATCATCAAGTTAACCCCTTTTGCTCCGGGGATACTTTGAATTGAATGCAAGATTTCGTGGCTGTTACCATTGTTTTTAAATTTAACTTGATAGGCGTAATCTAAATGATCACCCTGCCCTAGCTCTCGAACTGAGATCATTGCAAAGTGCTTGCACTGCTCAGTCAGAATTTTTTCAAGATCACGAACTGCCACATTGTCACGACGTAATTGCAAACGCAAAAGAGCATCAAATTGCGGACCGTGTGAAAAGGGAGTTTTTTCTAGGATTAAAGTTGCTACAACAAAACAAATAATACCCAATGTGCCGATCGCATAGGCATGCACGCCCGCAGCAAGGCCCACAGCTAACGAAGCGAAAATAAAAAACATATCTCTTGGATCTTTAATGTTTGTTCTGAAACGCAAAATAGAAATTGCGCCGATCATTCCAATACCACGAGCCACGTTGTCACCAATGGCTTGCATTGCGGTCGCAGTTAAGATTGGGCACAAGATCAAACAGTGCAAAAAGTTTCTAGAGTATGAAAGTCCCTGAAAAGTTTTAACATACAAAAGCGCAATCACAGTTCCTAATACAAACGAAAGTAGAAAGGCATAGAATATAGCTAGAACACCTGGATTTGCCATTGACGTACTCAGCACACTAAAATCAAGCACAAATACCCCTCTCGTGATCACGAGGTTTCATAAGTTCGTTCGTAAAAAAAGGAATCTAACAGAATCTAAGCAAGATAGCGACTGCCAGTGTGCAAGTGGTAGCATTTACATCGAATTTACGATTTCTTAACAGATTTACCTGGTTGCAAAATGGAGCTATCCCCCTATGAAAATTCATATTTCGAGAGAAGTGTCTAAATTGTTTTCAGTTCTGTAATTTTTAGATGTGCTCGAAACAAAAAACGGCCTGCTACAAGCGGACCGTTTCTTTTTTGCAATGACTGATAATTGCTATCAGCCTACTAGTTAGCTTATTTGGCAGTTCTTTAGGGCGTAGATTGACTGTAGCACTCAAACTTCGCGGTCATGCTCTTGCCGGTCGTGAAATGCTTTTTCACGACGCTGTGCCGGCGACAAATGCCCTTCTTCGAAAGCTTCTGCGGGTCGCTTGCCCCAGCTCAAGGGGCTTTTGCGATCCCGGCGAAGTTCTTCTGGTACAAAAACAACGTCTTCATGCCCTTCTTTTTTAACCACCACAGACCGCCAAGTTTTAACAGCGCCCTGATCAGGATGCGGATTTATTTTAGGTACTCCGACGCCTACAACGGCACCGGCGGCAGCTAGAACAAGCGTAAAACCTCCAATAAAAAGCACATAAATCATAAAGGGTGACAGAGTGCCTAAAGTTATAAATGGAAACTCACCGCGAAGTTTTAGCACTGCCAAGATCGTCCCTAGGGATGCACCGATTAAAGCGCCTATGATGGCCCCTTCAGGTGTATAGGTGAGGGTTTCCCCGCCAACGCTTCTGATGTGACCCGGTGTTGATACAGACTTTTGTGATGCCATAATCGAATCCTTTCATTCCATAGTTATCGCCAATGCATTTCTTTACCAAATATAAGCCTTAACTTTGCAACGAACAGACCAGCGTGAAGACAAATCAGAGCTATTTAATTCGGTTTAGCGTGGCATTTCACCTCTATTCGGGGCATACTCCGCAAATGGCAAAACGCTTTTCAAAAGTAAATGTAGAAATTAGTAATATCTGTAATTTGCAATGCAGCTTTTGCCCTGAAGTTATTCGCGAAAAAAAGATGATGAGTATTGATCTTTTTCGACGAGTGATCGAAGAAGTTGCTCCATTGACTGAACTAGTTTGCCTTCATTTGATGGGGGATCCTCTGGTACATCCCCGTTTATCAGAAATGATCGATATCTGCGAAGAACGTCAGGTTCGTATCTTTTTTGTAAGCAACGCCGTACTTTTAAAAGATGATAAAATGGCATTGCTTCTGCGTTCGCCAATGCAGCAGGTGAATTTTTCACTGCACAGTTTTTTTGATAATTTTCCGGATAAAGATCCGACTACGTATCTAGAAAAAGTTTTTCGATTTACTGAATTGGCATTTGTCGAAAGACCCGATCTTTATTTGAATTATCGTCTTTGGAATTTGAATGATGTGCGTGGATCTGAAACAAACAATTCAGCTATGCTCGAGAAAGTATGTGCACATTTTAATGTCCCCGTGCCCAGCGATTTGGATGTACGTAAAAAAAAGAGCATTCACTTAAAGAACAGACTCTATTTGCATTTTGACACTGAATTTACTTGGCCATCCCTGGACCTAGAGGTTCTTGGTACGCAGGGTCGTTGCTATGGTTTGAGTTCACACTTTGGTATTCATGCAGACGGCACAGTCGTCCCATGCTGCCTAGACAAAGAGGCCGCCATTCCACTGGGCAATATTGCAGAGCAGCCAGTCTTAGACATTTTAGGTTCCTCCCGTGCACAGCGTATTCTGCAGGGCTTTCAAAAAAAGAAACTAGTTGAGGACCTCTGCCAACGCTGCCAGTATATCGAAAGATTTCAATAATCATCTTTCGACTGGAGAATCCCATGGCTAAAATCACTCTTAAAGGCAATGCCGTTAATACATCTGGACAATTACCTGCTGTTGGCAGCACGGCTCAAAACTTCAAACTTGTGCGCAATGATCTTTCAGAAGCTACTCTCGAAAATTATGCTGGCAAAACAATAGTACTTAATATTTTTCCGAGTGTTGATACCGGCACATGCGCCATGTCCGTTCGTAAATTCAACGAAGCTGCTGCTAAATTAAATAATACGGCTGTCCTTAATATTTCTGCGGATCTTCCGTTTGCGCAAGCTCGCTTTTGCGGGGCCGAAGGCATTAAAAACTGTGAATCGCTTTCTGCCTTTCGTAGTACCTTTGGTAAAGATTGGGGCTTGCAGCTTGTCGACTCGCCGCTCGCAGGATTGCTTTCACGTGCCGTGGTGATTTTGTCACCTGACAATAAAGTTCTCTATACTGAACAAGTGGCAGATATCGTTAGCGAACCTAACTACGAAGCCGCAATTAAAACTATTTCTTAAATTTTTTCAAACGCCGCTCCCTTTTCGGAGTGGCGTTCTTTCAAAAGATCACTGCTTCTCTGAATTGTGATACTTAATGTCACTTTGAATCGCGCAAAGATCGCGAAACTGCCAAACTGATCACCATAATGGGTCATACCAACAGCTGTAAAGACTAACGCACCCGCCTCCTAGTAAAAGAAGAATAAGTCAAAAAACAGTCCAAAAGATCTACAAAAAAATAGAGATCCCGTCCTATTGTGAGACCCCACTGATAATACAGACTTTAAGCCCTTAACTATCCTCACAAAAAAGCCGATTTTATCTGGTGTGAATACCGCGACTTCGATGGAGGCTATCAGTTGAAACAATGGGCTAAAAAACTGCTCGACCAGTTAGACATGGATTGGGATAAAAACAACGCTAAGGGCGGAGCCAGCAAACCCGTGGTTGAAATGAATGAAGAGCGCGCAACACTGCTTTTCATTTTAGATGTCTATAACAAGTATCTCTTTGATACTGAAAAGCAACCCGTACGCAAAGTTCGCCAGGTACTTGATGGCTTTGCAAAAGCATTGATCAATCCACCTGGTGGCGATAGCGAAAAAACATTGTTTCAAATTCGTCAGTTCTTTTCAAGCCATCGCATTGAAGAGCATTCTTACGTACAAACAACCTTTGATGACTTCAAACGCATCATTTGGGACTTTGCAGATCAACTCAGTGAAGACATTCATTTTGAACAGGTCAAAGACGAAGAAGCTCGTGGTAGTTTCGAAGAGCTGCGAGAAGCCGTTGAATCGAACTCTATTGATGCCTTGAAAAGCAAATCACGTGAATTCATCGATTTTTATATTAAGCACCAATCTCAGCGTGACGATAGACGTTCAAAACGTATGACCTCAATCCGCAAAAATTTAAACGTGGTTAAAAAACAATTAGTTGAAGCCAACGAAACGATGCGCACAGATCATTTGACGGCAGCCTATAATCGCCTCAGTTTTGATGAACAACTCAAAACACATCACAAGTTACACGAAATGTCGGGCAATCCAGCAAGTCTTGTTGTGCTCGATATCGATCATTTTAAAAAGATCAACGATGCCTATGGCCACGATATGGGTGATTTCATCATTAAAGAATGTGTGCGCTTACTGCGTGAATCCTTCGTTCGTAAAGAGGACTTCGTGGCCCGCATAGGTGGTGAAGAGTTTGCAATCATCCTTCCCGACTATACTGTAGAAGACACTATGAAATTCGCAGAAGACGCCATGGCTCGTATCCGCAAAGAAGTCTATGTGCATGCAAATATGGATATTCGCTTCACCATATCAATGGGTGTCGCGCAGATCACGACTGGCGAAAACCCAGATACTTGGTTCAAACGAGCCGACATGGCACTGTATCAGTCTAAGAATACAGGCCGAAACAAGATTACAGTGGCCCCGCCTCAAATCAAGATCGTCAGTGCGGCTTAGAACCTAGTGAACTAGGTCGTTCACACATTTGACACCTGTGTATAAAGATTTATGCTGTTCATAAAAAGTTAGACAGCTTACACCCCCCTAAGAAATTCCAACACTTCTTTGTGCTTTGTGATCGCGTACAGCTTGGCCCTGCGCTTGCTATATAGCTTTGTATGAAGCAATTCAACAAACACACGACAACTCTATTACTCACATCACTGATCAGCATTCCAACACAAGCCGCAGTGAATATGAAAGACGCGAGTTTTATAAAGACGATCAATGACTTCAAAGATTTTGAGCGCACTTACAATAGCCGCTCACTACATGATGGGATCTTTGGATTCGGTTGGTGTTCAGCCTTCGAGAAAAAACTAGAAATTGCAGTGAATGGTCAAGTCACTCTCAAAGATTGTACCCAAAACACAGATACAATTTATAAAAACTCAGTTTCATCCGAGGGCGAATTATTAAAATTCAATGACAGCAAATATATAATCTCTAATAGCAATAAAAAAATGATTTTCAACAAAAATGGCGAGCTGATTAATCTCAATACCGCCGATGGTAAAAAGTTTAACTTAACCTACGATCAAAGTGGCTTTTTACGAAAAATTAGTAACAAAAAAAGCATTCTTCGTTTGAATTACGAATACAGCAATCGAAAAGTAAAAGAAATCATCAGCTCTGGCCTAACTATACAGTATCAATACCAAGAACAGAATCTTTTGCAGTCCATTCACAACAACAATGAAATCTATAAATACAAATACGATAAACTTCATAATCTGCTTGAAATTCAATATCCGGACTTAAGCAAAGAAAATCTGACGTATGATGTTGAAACTGATCGTGTTAACACTTTCAAAAATCGCAAAGACTGCATAGATAGCTTTAAATACTCTCAAAAAGAAAACTCTATGATTTCGACACTTGAAAAGTCATGCTCACAAAGATTAATCAGCCGTGTACAATTTGAATTTTTAGAAAAAATCCGCAACGACGGGCGCAGCTATATTGACAAGCTCACAGTCACCGATGGCCCTCTTGTGAAAGAAATTACCTACGATGCTTTCTCGGGTGCCACTAAAAAAGTAATCCAGAAAAATGCCCTGCGCATGGCTGCAAGTAAGGGCTCTTATGAATAATTTAACTATAAATAAAATTTTAACTTTAACTTTGATTTGTACTCTCCAGGCACAGGCCACCCAGGCTGACAACCGAAAGATCACGGTTGCTGTGATCGATACAGGAGCTGACGTCAACCATACCGCACTCAAAGCGAATATTTGGACGAATGTGGGTGAAAGCGGTGTTGATGCCTTGGGGAGGAACAAGTCTACCAATGGATTGGACGACGATGAAAATGGTTTCATCGATGATTTCCACGGATGGAATTTTTCGTCAAATAAGGGGGATGTGAGCGATAGCCATGGACACGGCACTCACATCGCAGGGATCATCGGGGGCCACTGTACTTCATGCGACGGATCGCACCAGGGAGTGGCCCCCGATGTGAACCTGATGATTTTGAAATATTATGATCCATTCGCACCAGGTGAAAACAATTTACAAGCTAGCATTCGCGCCATTGATTATGCGATCAAAATGAAAGCCGATATCATTAATTATTCTGGCGGAGGGACTCAGAGAAGTCTTGCGGAAGAAGCCGCGATCCGCCGGGTCCAAAAGGCCGGTATACTTTTCGTCGCTGCGGCAGGGAACGAAAAATCAAATTCAGATATTCTAAAATATTATCCAGCGGACTATCAACTATCGAATATTATCTCAGTGACTGCCACCGACAATAGCAATAATATACTTCCATCGAGCAACTTTGGCATACATTCAGTCGATATCGCAGCCCCTGGTAAAAGCGTCAACTCTACAATTCCAGGTGGAGGCTATGGTCGCATGACTGGCACTTCTCAAGCCACCGCCTTTGTCTCTGGCACAGCTGCACTTCTGATGTCTAAAAATCCCTATTTAAGCGCAGAGCAAGTGATCCAGTACTTGATCAAAACTGGTACGCCTGAAAAAAAATTAATAGGTAAAACAAAACATCAAGTTTTGCTCGACACATATAAAGCCATCAGTATGCAAGATCAAAATACAAATGCTTTCGGTAAAGTGGCTGCCAACACACAGAAAATGGATCCGAAATACTTTTTATCAGAATAGGCACCAGGTACCTGCTTCCCTTTCCTTCACATAATGCGTCACTCATCCTGAAATTTTTCTGACGCTTGTGTGTCCCAAAGCTTCCTGTTAGTTTTTCGGATCAACGTTCGTGTCGCTGCAGGGTGAAGCAGGTACCCGGGGGAGCCTCTTGTCTTTTCATATCGAATACTGGAAAAATGTTTTCACAGAAAAAGCCTACGAACTCTACCCGAGCTCAGATCCCTCGCACGACTATCTGCATATTCATCGGGTCATAAAAATAGCTCTCGCATTGTGTGAGGAAGAAAAAGCCAAAATCGAAGTTGTAATGCCGGCAGCATTTTTTCACGATTTTATAAATGTACCTAAAAATGACCCGCGCCGTGCGCAAGCCTCACAACTTTCGGCCGATGCGGCAATCACTTACCTCAAAACTTTAAATTATCCCGAAGAATTTTTTGACGACATAAAACACGCCATTGCCGCACATAGTTTCAGCGCAAAGATTGAAACCAAAACCATCGAAGCAAAAATTGTACAAGACGCTGACAGATTGGATAGTCTGGGCGCCATGGGCATCGCAAGACTTTTCGCAACAACCACCGCCTTGAAACGACCTTTCTATCATCTTGAAGATCCCTGGCATGAAGCACGCGAACTCAATGACTACGAATATGCTCTGGATCACTTTTATGTTAAAATATTTAAATTGGTGGATTCTCTGAAAACCACTTCGGGTCGCAAAGAAGGCCAACTGCGCACTGATTTCATGAAGAACTATCTTAAACAACTGCACAAAGAAATTTAAATAAATTAGTGACGTCTCATTTTAAGACCCAGGCTAAAAATTGGCCTATAAATGTCACATTTCAAAAGTTAGGCAGCCTATCCGATGTCAAAAGAAACCAGTGCTTTGAACAGGCGGTATAAGTATCGCATATCGAAGTATATGAAAATCTTATCAAAAATATCAATTTTAAGTGTTTCGATGATTATTTCCATCAATGCTTTGGCTACGGGAATTTACCAAAGCCGTCATGAACCACAAAAAGTAACGCTTATTACAAATGGCTTGGCAGCGCTGCAACTGCGTCTAGAAATGATTGAACGAGCTAAAAAAACTATTGATATGGAATACTT
>JANNCH010000593.1:0-2613 GCA_031386315.1 Pseudobdellovibrionaceae bacterium | reverse complement strand
GCCTAAGATATCACCCGCATCTAATTTTTTTACCACTCGTTGCAAAGTCACACCACTTTCGGTGTCACCAGCTTCAATGGACCGCTGAATCGGAGCGGCCCCACGCCAAGCGGGCAAGACACTGCCATGCACATTGACGGCGCCGAATGGGAAGGCACGTAAAAAATCTTCGTTTAAAATTTGTCCGTAGGCGACGACAACGGCAACCTCGGCACCCCAGGTTTTGATTTCATCGAGCATCAGTGGATTGGCCTTCAAAGATTCTGGAGCAATCACTTTGATATCGTGAGCCTGCGCAAGAACTTTCACCGGACTTGGCGTCAGTTGCAATTTGCGTCCCGCTGGGCGATCCGGTTGCGTGACAACACCGACAACTTCATAGTGCTCGTCATCAAGCAAAGCCTGCAACGAAGTCACTGCAAATTCAGGTGTGCCAAGAAAACAGACGCGGACTTTGCTCACACTTTTTCTTTCTCTTTGGTTTTACGCTTTGAAGCAGGCACGGCTTCCTCGTCTTTGCCCTTAGGTGGTGGGTAGCCATGTTTTTTAATTTGAGTTTTAATTTTATTGCCCTTGATGAAGCTCAAGTGATCAATAAACAAGGTCCCTTCCAAATGATCCAGCTCATGCTGAATACAAATTGCAAGCAAGCCATCTGTTTTTAAACGAAATTCTTTGCCATTCACGTCAAAAGCTTTCACTTCAACCACATCAAAACGCTCAACAGTTTCATAGTAACCAGGAACACTCAAACAACCTTCATCAAAAGTTGTTTTACCTTCCCCTTTAACAATTTCAGGATTGATCAAAACAAGGGGCTGAGTCACAGCCTGCTCCATCTCGGTCATTTCATCATATTTATAACGACGACCCTCTTCATCACGCGATCGAGTATCGATCACAAGCATACGAATCAACTCACCCACCTGCGGAGCCGCCAAACCAATACCGTTGGCGTCGTACATAGTATCCATCAAATCATCCGCAAACTTTTTAATTTTCGGTCCAAATTCAGTGACTGGCTTTGCAACTTCACGCAGACGCGGATCCGGGAAAGTAAGAATTTTCAAAATCGACATAGGTCCTCGGCTTTCAGGTCATAAATAACGGCCCCACCCTATCATAATCCAATTTCAGTGAAAACAGTTTAAATAACCCAAAAAGGCGGCGGCAAAGGCGAAGCCGGCCCAGCCAAAACAGCGGAGGCCAAAGGCCAAGCCAACTCCCGGCGCGGAGGGCGAAGCCTCAGCCAAAAAACAAAGACCACCTTATCTCGCCGCTCAAAAGGCCACAGGCGCAAGGCGGAGTCCGCGAAATTTTCCGCAGGCGTACCCATGGTACGTCGGAGGACAATTTCGTGGGTTCCAACGCAGCGAATGGGGCCTTTTCAGCGGCGAGATTTTACGAAAAATAAAATGGCAAGCGCCGTCATAATCACATTCGGCGCCCAAGATGCTACAATAGGCGGCAAAGTGCCATGTTGCCCCAGCGTAATACCCGAACTGTATAGAATATAATAAGCGAAGACGAGTCCTAAAGAAATCCCGGCATTCAACATGGTTCCGCCCGAACGCGCTCGCCCGACACTGAATGGTATGCCTAGCAAACACATCACCAACCCGGCAAAGGCAAAGCTGTATTTCGCCGAATAATCCACCTCATAAGCCAAGGTATCTAGACCTGCTTCTTTATTTTTATCGATGAATCGTTTCAGCTCACTTTGCGAAAGAGTATCTGAAGTTTGCCCGGCGCTTTGCAAATCCTTAGAATCTTCAGCCATCACGATGCTTTTTGTTTTAAACTCACTCGTCAGTGGAAAACTAGAGTCTTGCGAAAACACGGTCACAGACCCATCTTGCAATGCCCAATTCTGAGCCACCATGTTCACGTGCTTGGCAGTTAACATTTGTAACAGATCCCAATCATTACTGAAAAAATAAAGGGTCAGCCCCTCTGCTTTTGTTCCGTCGGGACTAAGAGTTTTAATATTAAAAATTGAATTCTTAGAGCGATACCAAATTCGATCAGTCTTCACGATCGAATACATATTGGGCTTGCGTTTGATGTCGTTATAAAAAACAAAATTCTTCTTTTTTGTCATGGTCGGCATCACCCGATCGCCCATTAAAAAACCTAAAAAAGAAATGACGATAACTCCAAGTAACATCGGAATACAGATTCGAAATAAACTCATCCCCGATGAAAATAAAGCCACCAATTCGTTGGCTTTATTCATACTTGAAAGTGTTAAAATCACACCCAGCAAACAGGCGATCGGCAGCATTTTTAGAATAATTTCTGGGGCCATGTAAGAGTAATATTCAAACAAAGAACCCATGGCGATGTCCTTGTAGCTCACCAAGGTAGACATGGCATCCACGGCTGTAAAAATTGTTACAAATACCAGTAGGCCACCAACGAAATAGCCTAAGAATAACCATGATGTGTATCGATCGATGCGGTTCATATAATTGAGTTACTCCAGTTTCGCTGCCGCTGCACTCTGTGCCTTAGAGCGTGTTTAAAAAGTACCCATCTACTTCTCGTTGGAGACCTAAAAATTTTCTTCCGACGTACATGAGTACGCCTGCAGAAAATTTACAGGCCTCCGCC
>JANNCH010000591.1:0-1578 GCA_031386315.1 Pseudobdellovibrionaceae bacterium | reverse complement strand
GTAGGACATGGCCCCGGTGGCAAATCGTTTAAAGATATTTTCTTTTGGCTCTACTTCGCTGAGGGGTATGGATTTTCCTTTGCGAAATTTTAAGAGACTGCGCAGGGTGATGGCGCGCTCGCTTTGTTCATTGATCAGGTTGGAATATTTTTTGAAGAGTTGATAATTGCTGGTTCTTGACATTTATTTCCTAACGCCCACCGGATAAATAGTCAGATATCAGGAAATAAATTTGATGAAAAAATTTGTATCTAGTGCCTCTCGCGGCTTGTCCGGTAGGGTTCGTATATGTCAACACACCCTAGTGACGTGGTCAAGCAAATTAATACAAACCAGTTAAGCTACCTTCTTTAATTCCATCATTTCGGCCTCAAATTGCTTTGGACTTCTATATTCAAGGTAAGAATGCAGCCGGTAGTTATTATAAAACATTGTTATGTAATCCAAAATATCAAGCTGTGCCTGAAAACGGGTTTGATAGTGCCGCCATTGTACGCGCTCTTGCTTCAGGCTACCAAAGAAACTTTCAGCCACAGCGTTATCCCAGCAATTACCTTTTCGACTCATACTGCCAATGCATCGGTGCGTGTTAAGCAATAACCGATAAGCATCGCTTGCATACTGTGAGCCTCGATCTGAGTGCACAATCAGGCCCGGTGCTGGCTTTCGTTGCCAAATAGCCATGCTTAGCGCATCGCAAACCAATGATGCCTTCATTCTTGAGCTGATACTCCAACCAACCACACGCCGTGAAAATAAATCAATAACAACGGCTAAATACAACCAGCCTTCCTGTGTCCAGATATACGTGATATCTGAAACATACGCTCGATCAGGCAGAAGCACCGCAAATTGCCTATCTAACTTGTTTTCAAATATCGGCTGTTTGTGATTACTATTGGTTGTCACTTTGTATTTTTTACGACTCTTGGCCCGAATGCCAGCTTCTCGCATAAGCGACCGAGTCTTGCATCGGCCAACTGGGTAACCCAATGCATTTAAAGCCTTTCTCATACGACGACTACCATAACAGTGACCACTACTTTCAGCTATTTTATGAACCCATTCCAACAACTCCTCACGAAGTGGATCGGTTACAGAACGCAGGATGTGTCGCTTTTGAAAGCTATAATAACTGCTGCGTTTAACACCCAGTAGCCGACACATCACATCAATAGGCCAGGTCTTCTTATGCTGAGTAATAAATGAATATTTCATATCATTTCTTTGGCAAAGAAGACCGTCGCCTTTTTTAGTATTTCTTTTTCCATTTTTAGGCGTTTGTTTTCATCTCGTAATTTACGAATTTCCTCTTGATCAGGTGTTAACTTCCCATTGCCTCGAAATGCATGCCCATCATCGCTCTGATGCTCTTTTATCCAACGACTTAACATTTTAGGGTTAATAGACAACCCCGTTGCCGCATCCGTTTGGCTATAACCTTGCTCAATCACAAGGTTGATTGCATCTAATTTGAATTCTTTCGAATACTTCTTTCTATCGTTCATTTTTTCTCCAGTTAAGATTAATTATCTCTTAACTAGGTTGTCTTAATCAATTAGACCACGTCAGATTAGT
>JANNCH010000531.1:0-4652 GCA_031386315.1 Pseudobdellovibrionaceae bacterium | reverse complement strand
GAACAAATTATTAGACCCATGCTTAATACGGCGACGCTTCGTTACGCAAAAAGTAACGGCGTACCCCATAAAAAAACCCGAGTCTTTCGAACCCGGGTTTTTATTTTCAAGATAACTCGAACGGAGAACACGAGAGGTCGTTCCAGAGTGCCCGAATGCAAGGCGGAGATTCTAAATTTTCCGTAGGCGTACATCAAGTACGCCGGAGGAAAATTTAGGGTCGACAACGCAGTCAGGTGGGTGCTCTGGGGCGGCCTCTTACATCATGCCGCCCATGCCACCCATTCCGCCCATGTCCCCATGGCCGCCTGGCATTCCGCCGCCAGAGCCTTCTTTTTTCGGAGCTTCAGCGATCATAGTTTCAGTTGTCAGCATCAATGAAGACACAGACGCTGCATTCGTAAGAGCGCAACGAACAACTTTAACTGGATCGATAACACCGTCTTTGATCAAATCTGTGTATTCATCAGTGTAAGCATTGAAGCCCCAAGCTGATGATTTGTTTTGAAGGATACGATCTAAAACGATCGCACCATCAAGACCGGCATTAGCCGCAATTTGACGAATAGGCTCTTCGCAAGCGCGTTTGATGATAGTTGCACCAAAAGCTTCTTCTTCAGAGAATTTAGTTTTATCAATTTTTTGAGAAGCACGAAGCAAAGCAGTACCACCACCAGCTACGATACCTTCTTCAACAGCCGCACGAGTTGCATTCAATGCATCTTCAACACGGTGTTTTTTCTCTTTCATCTCAACTTCAGAAGGAGCACCAACGTGGATAACAGCTACGCCGCCAGCCAATTTAGCCAAGCGCTCTTTCAGTTTTTCTTTGTCATAGTCAGAAGTCGTTTCTTCGATCTGAGCTTTAACTTGAGAAACACGTGCACTGATGTCAGCTTTTTTACCAGCGCCATCGATGATTGTTGTGTTATCTTTGTCTACGACAACGCGTTTCGCAGTACCAAGATCAGCAACAGTTGCTTGTTCAAGTTTCAAACCAACTTCTTCAGAAATTACTTTCGCGCCAGTTAAAGCAGCGATGTCTTCCAGCATTGATTTACGACGATCGCCAAAGCCCGGAGCTTTAACAGCCGCAACGTGAAGAGTGCCACGAAGTTTATTAACAACCAAAGTTGCCAACGCTTCTCCGTCAACGTCTTCAGCGATGATCAATAATTGACGGCCTTGTTTTGCAACGCCTTCAAGAATGCTGATCATGTCTTTCATAGAAGAGATTTTTTTGTCGTAAACAAGGATGTATGCGTTCTCAAGAACGGTTTCCATTCTTTCTGGATTAGTTACAAAGTATGGAGACAAGTAACCACGGTCGAATTGCATACCTTCTACAACAGTTACTTCTGTTTTAGCAGTTTTTGATTCTTCGATAGTGATAACGCCTTCTTTGCCAACTTTATCCATAGCATCAGCCAACATTTGACCAATTTCTTTGTCATTGTTTGCAGAGATAGAACCAACTTGTGCAACTTCGTTAGAACCTTTAACAGGTTTCGCCAAGTTTTTAAGTTCTTCGATTACGATAGCAACAGCTTTGTCGATACCACGTTTGATAGACATTGGATTGTGACCAGCAGAAACGATTTTAGCACCTTCGCGATAAATCGCTTGAGCTAGAACAGTTGCTGTTGTTGTTCCGTCACCGGCTTCGTCATTGGTTTTAGAAGCAACTTCTTTAACCATTTGCGCGCCCATGTTTTCGAATTTGTTTTCAAGTTCGATTTCTTTAGCAACCGTCACACCATCTTTAGTGATCAAAGGTGAACCGAAAGATTTTTCGATAACAACGTTGCGACCTTTAGGTCCCAAGGTTACTTATACTGCGTTCGCAAGAGTGTTCACACCTTTAAGGATGTGTCCGCGAGCCTCTTCAGAAAATACTAATACTTTACTCATTATTTGCTCCGTTTAAAATTTCGGGAATTTAGTTAAAAACACCAAGGATATCTTCTTCACGCATCATGAGATATTCATGACCATCAAGCTTTAACTCTGTGCCAGAGTATTTGCCGAACAAGATTTTGTCTCCGGCTTTAACTTCCAACGGCAATACTTTGCCATCTTCAGTGATACGACCTTTACCAGTCGAAATAACTTCACCTTTTTGTGGTTTTTCTTTTGCTGTATCTGGGATGAAAAGTCCGCCAGCGGTTTTTTCATCTTCAGCCATACGACGAACTAAGATTCTATCGTGTAGTGGGCGAACGGCGATTTCGTTCTTTGCCATAGGTATCCTCCATTGTTAATTGCAATGAAGGTAATATGAACTCGCCCGGCTAACTGTCAAGGTGTGAGTCAGAAAATACCCCATATAGAAGAGGGGCTTCGAATTGACGCAAGGAGTGAAGTTAAGAATTTCTCAGACTAATTATTATTTAAGCGATTCGCGGCCGTTGGCAGTTGCACTAGCTGGGATATCGCTGGCGTGTGCGCCAAAAACACTGTTTGCATAGGCAGTCATAAGTTCTGCGACCTCTTCAGGGGACAGTTTACCGGCCACTTCAGAGAATGCAGCTTTCTTGTTTTGAATCTTTGTTAGGTAGCCGGCGAAATAATCCGAAACAGTTAAATCTTTAGCCAAATCAAGGCTATAGAGCTCTTGCTGAAGCAGCTTTTCCATTTTATCGATTTGAATATCTGCGATGCGAGCTTCGGTTGCAGACTTGCTGAGGGCTAAGTTGGGATCTTTACCCTGTGCCACATCACGCTTCATGTTCTTTTCTACTTTTTTAGATTCTAATTGGGTTTTAATACTAAAGATCTTAACTGAGGCCTCTTGAATTCGGCCGGTTTTCCATTCGCGGTAGCTCTGTATGGCATCGGCGCCGTTACCTAACGAAGATAATGCAATGAATGCCACAACGGGCAAAAGCCTTCTAATTTTCATGTCAAAATCCTCCAGGTACGTGAGCTACCGTAACTTATACAAGGTCTATGCCTCTTAATTTAGGCTTCAGCTAGAGTTTACGAGGGTTTGGGGACTTGGTTGGGACGAATTGTGTCATGTTGAGACAAAAAAAGGAGGGGTCCGCGATTGCGAGACCCCTATATGGGCTACTGTTTGAGGGGATAGCCCAGTATTAAAATCTATTTTATTTATTTGCCGTCGCTGTCGACTGCATTTTTAGCTTCGCCGGCTTTGTCTTTTACGTAGTCGCCGCCTTCTTCAAGTCTGTGTTTGCCTTTTTTAGCCAAACATTTAGCGTCGCCTTCCATACAAACAGCTTCTTTCACGCGATTCGCACCTTTTTTTACAGCGCGTTTTGCATCATGACCAGTTGCTGTTGCTTTTTCTCCGATTGTTTCTTCCGCATGAGCTGCGCCCATACCTACAAAACCTAGAACAGCGATCGTCATCATTAATTTTTTCATTTCAGTATCCTTTCACTGAGTTATTGAATCTATCTACTAATTACTAAAGAGCGATTGGGAAGCTGACACTCAATACATAGGCATCGTTTGTCATTGTAGTGTTATCTAAATTTCCCGTGAAAGCCCCGGCATCTTGAAGTTCTGCTTTATTATATTTCAAAGATTGGTATTCCAAATTTACACTCACGACTGCTACATACAGTCCAGCGCCCACACGGTATCCTGTGGCTTCTTTGAATTTAAAGTTAAAGCCGTTATCTTCTTTCGGGTCGATTTCTCCACCCAGAACATAACCGCCCCATACTCTTAAACCAGCAACTGGCGTTTGTAAGCCAGCTACAACTCCATAATTTAGAGAAGTTGAGTCAGCTTCAAAACTGTTGTCTGAATCTTTAAATTTAGGTTGCGAGTATCTAGCATCAGCACCAACGAAAAATATATCCGCCAAGTGAACACCGAGTCTTGCACCAATACCAAGACCTAAAGCAGATCCGGCAGAGCTGCTAAGCGGCGACGGCCAGTCTACTTTGGCTGTGCTGCTCGCTTCATAAGTGATTGAGGGCTCAACAAACAAACCACCATCAGCGGCCTGTGATGTTGAATAACCAAATACTAATACTGCAATTGTCGCTATTTTGGTTTTAAAATTCTTCATTATATACTCTTGATTATCGAAGGCGTGGATTTCCGCTGCCGCCACGAACTAGGCTAACAACGAAGCTGATTGCGGCAAGTACCAAGAATACAAATAGAAGTGTTTTACCGATTTCCATCGATACACCAGCAAAGCCAGTAGCTCCGAAAAGTAATCCAACTAGTGCCAATACGAAAAAAACGATTGCCGCGCGTAACATGGCAGTCCTCATTTCTGATAGTTTGTTTAAAGTTACAGATTCGTAAAAGCAACCCGCGGGCCACATGCCGCGGCTAGTTCAAATAGAATGTATTGGACTTAATAGAAAAAATTCATCATGATGGGGCAAATTTAACTTTTCCTTTGGGGAATTTATCCCTAGATGGTACGAGGCTGCTATGAAAACAAAACCAAATATTATAGTGATCGAAGATGATTGTGACATGCAGGATTTGATAACTGCATTCTTTAAACCACGCTCATATGATGTGCTGTCATATGATGATCCAGCAAAAGCACTTGCTGATATTTCAGAGCAAAAATTAGATTTTGATGTGATCATCACAGATTTAAAACTGCCGAATATGTCCGGCATTGAATTCACGAAAAGCATCAAAGCCCTGGGCATTGA
>JANNCH010000530.1:0-3855 GCA_031386315.1 Pseudobdellovibrionaceae bacterium | reverse complement strand
ATAGCACGCTTGCATCACTTGCAAACTCTGCTCTTGCACAAATCCAAACAGCATAACACAATAGGGGATATGAAGATCATATCCCTGTTTCTGATCAGTATTTGCCGCTGCTTGCTCAGGTGCCGCTACATTACGTTTTTGATTATTATAGTTTTTGTAGTTATTTTCTGGGTTATTACCGAAAGCTGCTTTTACATCGGCTTCAACCACTCGCGCAGTCACTTGAGCTTTTGCTTTCGCATCCGCTGCGGCTGTTTTTTTTGCTTGCTCAGCTGCTTTTGCTTTAGCAACTGCAGCTGCCTTTTCTTTTGCCTTAGCTAGTGCTTTTTCGGCTTCTTTTTTAACGAATGGATTGATGTAATTGCGATCGATTTCACGACCTGACAAATCAAAGTCAGATCCTTGAAAGTTTTTTGGGCGGGGCATTTCGTAAACGATGTCTGACTCCACCTGAGTGCGGCCTTGCATCCCTGAAAAGAGGTGAAACAAGCCAGCCACTAGTACGATGACCAGTCCTGCAATTGAAAATTCGAACTTGTTATTTGTGAAGCTCATTGTAGCCTCCTCTTTCTAACATATTGAAAGAGCATGCTCCGTGCCTGTGCCAAGGCATTGTATTCGATTACAGAGTTCCACCCTGAGACAAGTGACAGAACAGGTCCGCAGATTGATCAGAGAATTGACACTTTCCCAGAGTAAGACAGTTTTACACGATTTATAAAACAATTTACGTTAATTTGAAATGATTCTTGGCGGTAGCCTTAGTATCCTCACACAAGATGAAACCATTCTGCTGCAGGAAGTAGACAAGCACGCCTGCTGAAGTGACTTTTCTTCCAAAGGCATTGAAAGTTTTGGTCACAAAAGAACAAAAAGATATCTAATCTGATCTTAGTGTCTAACCTATCGGCAATTTAGCCCAGACATTTTAACAATTCTTTGTTCTACTTTTTTATCATCGGACAGAAATTTGGACGTGGCCCTATCGAGGGAAACTCTCGACAAACATCCGGACGTTTGTCGTACACTTTACAAAGTCTAGTTCTTTCATCTAAGAACATACAGTCTCTATTTGCCTTTTGTGTAAGCATAAAAAGATCTGTCCCCTGACGATAAGTAGTCACATAGCCTTCTTTGATCAATCTTTTTGAAACTTTTTTAAGCGAACCCAAGGCTTCGTCTTCAGCTACCAAACCCAATCGTATCAAATCAGAAATACGAACCTCGACAGGCATTGTGCAACAACCGCCAAAGCAACCAACGCAAATTCCGCTTCGGTAAGGCTTCCATGTTGATGGGCGATCGATATCTACACTCATAATACTCCAGTTACGCGGCCGACGACGCTCCACACTGTGGCTACGCCTACCATATCTTATGTTGCACAGCAAGTGCTGGACCTATAGCGAGTCCAATGAAATAGCATGACGGACCTTTGGTCCAAGTCTAGACTGTTAAGTACTTATGAATACAGTCAATTCAACGCCTATTCCGCAACATGAAAAACTCTTTGATGAAATCTGCAATAAGCTCAATGAATTGAGTCACCGCACGGAGGCGGATCTAAGTATGGATGAAACACCCGAGACACCTCAACAAAAATACGAAAAAATGCAAAACCAGATGAAGAAGTTCCAGACTGAACTTCAAGAGTCACAGGAAGAGATCAAAGAAAAAATCAAATCCCTTGGCAGTGTTTCATATGCGTCCGAAGGTGGGATTGATAGTCAGTCTAAACAATTGGCTGAACAACTGCATGCCGAGCGTAGCAACAACACAAAGCTAAGCACAGATCTCGCAAAATCCCTCGAGCTAGGCCTACAGCTTCAGCTTGAAATTCAGGGGCTTAAAGCTAGATCTATGCAAATACAGACAGAAGAAAAAAAATACAGCCATGCATTGTTCGAAAAAAATAAACATTTACAAAAAGAGCTAGAACTCAGCCAAGCACTGAAAGACGAAATGTCTTTAGAGCTCATTAAAGCCAAAAGCGCCTTTCAAAAAGAACAAGACCTTTGGGAAGACCAACGCGATCTATTTGAAAAGCAACTTCACGACCTAAAAATGGAAAAAGCCAATCTTCAAGCCGAAATTGCTGAACTCAATTCAAAAATACAAACCAAAGATCAAGAAATTCAATCTCTCAATCAAGAAATTGGTAAAATTTCTAACTCTTTTAACGAAGTCGAGTTCTCGGCCGAACAACAGGGCGAAGTTTTGCAAAACCTAATGTACGTAGCTGAAAGTAAAATCGTCGAAATGAAATTGGCCTTCGACAAAAAGTCCTTAGAGGCGCAAGACTATTACAGCCACTTACAACAAGCCCTCACTCAGCTGGCTGTCTTTAAGCAAGAAAGCGCTTCGCTGAAGGACTACGTAGGTAAGCTTAACCAGTACCATCAACAGATGCAGGTAGCCCAACAGCAGGCCATGCAAATGCAGGTCAATCACGCACACGCACAAGCTCAGTCTTAATAGTCAAATAGCGTATCAACGATGTCTCAGCGTCTGTCGCAGGCTGAGACATGTACATGTCGATCTATTATTGGACTTCAAAAGTTCAACACCCCAATGTAAACTGAAATTCACTGGACCTTGTAAGTTCATGGAATCGAACTTGCAACTAAATGCATGAGACCATTCATAAATGATCTCATGTTAGTACATACATGGCTCTTTGGGGGAATACATGATTAAAATTATTGGTATATTAATCAGCACCGTAGTGCTTGTCTTAAGTTTTCAGAACTGCGCAAAAGTTCAAACTGCAAATTTAGATAAACTAGATGCTGCTAGTCTTAGCATCATTCCACCACAATCATGCGATCATGATGGCCAAATTATTCAAAATGGACAAAGCATCATTTCGTTCCAAAACTCGACAGTTGCATTTGGCGAGACCTGCCAACAAGAGCGTCGCATTTGTACGAACGGTGTTCTGAGTGGGTCATACCGCTTTAACAGATGCACACCCGGAGCCCCCGCGGCTTGCTCGTACAATGGCAAAACCTATGAAGATGGCGCCTCAGTTTCCCTTTTTCAAAATTCATCTGTGGCCTTTGGAGAAACCTGTAAGGCAGAATCTCGCAAATGTAAGAATGGAAGCTTAGATGGCTCTTTTACATTTGAAACCTGTGCTGTAGGCGCTCCGGAAGCCTGTAAGTTTGATGGTAAAACCGTAGCCCATGGTATAAAAATCACTGCTTTTCAAAACTCATCTGTTCCATTCGACGGCGAAGGTTGTAAATCTCAAGAACGCACGTGCTACAACGGCAATCTCAATGGAACCTATAAGTTTGCAAATTGCACACCTGGCTCCCCAGCCGCTTGTTTGTTTGATAATCAAACTGTTGCTCACGGCCAAAGCGTTCAAGCCTTTTTGAACTCATCTGTTCCTTTCGGAGAGACTTGCACACGAGAAAGTCGCCTCTGTCAAAATGGAACTCTTAATGGAAGCTATAGCTTTTCATCTTGTGGATCTGGTACACCCGCTTCATGTCTTATAAACGGTCAAACAATTGCTCACGGCCAAAGCATTAAACTCTTCAAAACTTCAACAGTCGGCTTCAATGAAGTCTGTCTAGATGAAGCTCGTGTTTGTAACAATGGTAGTCTCAATGGATCATTCACATCTTCAACTTGTTCACCCGATGCTCCAGCCTCATGTGACTTCAACGGGCAAAACTTAGCTCACGGTCAAAGCGTGCAAGCTTTTTTAAGTTCATCAGTTGGCTTTAGTGAAGTTTGCCAAGCAGAGACACGCGTTTGCACGGATGGTAATCTATCGGGTAGTAACAGTTTTGGATTTTGCAGTGTAGGCGCACCAAAAGCTTGTCTTTTCAACGGTCAAACCAT
>JANNCH010000508.1:0-3282 GCA_031386315.1 Pseudobdellovibrionaceae bacterium | reverse complement strand
GGCGATGGCGCTGGTGCGTGGGTTCTTGAGCGCGCAGCCGATGGCGACACCAATGTTATCATGAGTTCACATATGCATGCCGACGGCAACCTATGGGAGCTTCTACACGCTCCGGCGGGTGGAACAAAGCACCCACCCTCTCAAGAAGTGCTCGACAACAAAATGCAATATGTTCGCATGAAGGGGAAAGAAATTTTCAAGAATGCAGTTCGTACCATGGCGCTTTGTTGTGATGAGGCCCTTAAAGCTAACGATGTTAGATCTGAACAAATTGACTGGGTTGTACCCCATCAAGCAAATAAACGTATCATCGAAGCTGTTGCAGATTACTGCAAAGTTTCAATGGATCGCATGATTTGTAATTTGCACGAAACTGGAAATACATCTTCCGCATCCATTCCTTTGGCATTCGAAGAAGCCAAAGAACAAGGTCAAATCAAACGGGGCCAATTGATCCTACTCACCGCCTTTGGTGCTGGTCTGACATCTGGAAGCGTTCTACTGAGGTACTAATATGTTTACTTCGTTGTTTCCCGGCCAAGGTTCGCAACAACCTGGGATGGGCCGATTTCTTTTTGATAACTTTAAAATAGCACAATCGACTTTCGAAGAGGCCTCAGAGGCTTTGAAAATAGATATGAAAAAACTGTGCTTTGAAGGCAGCGAAGCTGATCTGGCTTTAACTGAAAACACACAGCCCGCTCTGCTTGTAACATCGACCGCTACTCAACGTGTTTTGCAGAATGATTTTTCAGTCAAATTCGATGCGACTGCTGGGCATTCGATTGGTGAATATGCCGCTTTGGTTTCTGCGGGTGTTATTCGTTTTGATGAGGCCATGCGTGCTGTTCGCATTCGTGGCCAAGCCATGCAATCTGCTGTGCCTGTTGGGCAAGGTGGAATGGTGGCTGTTTTAGGATTAGAGCCCGACCAAGTTCAGACTCTTTGTGACTATGCAGTTAAAAATTCTGGCCACAGTCCATTATCACCTGCGAATTTCAATTCACCTGGGCAAATCGTCATCAGTGGTTCACAAGCGGCCATCAACTGGATGAAAGATAATTTCAAACCAGAATTAATATTCACGGAAGTTCCTAAGCGCGCAAAACTAATTCCTTTACAAGTCTCGGCGCCGTTTCATTGCTCGATGATGAAACCAGCTGAAGATAAAATGCGCGAAGTTCTAACGGCTATGAAATTTGAAAAAGCATCGATTCCGGTGGTTCAAAACTTCACTGCAGTCATTGAACAGAATCCTGACAATCTACGCGAAAGTCTTATCCGCCAAGTTTCAGCGCCTGTTTTGTGGACACAAAGCATGGAGCTTTTAAAGACTCAGAATCACATCAAATGTATTGAATGTGGGGCTGGCAAAGTCATAGCGGGATTGCTTAAAAAGATAGCTCCTGAAAGCTTTCAGATTTTCAATGTGAATAGCCTAGAAGATATCAAAATCATTGAAGATTATTTGAAAGCTTCGAGTCATTAGATTTTCATCAAATTTTCTTGAGGTTTGGCCATACTTCGGTCAGAGTGTGTGCTTGAAAAGGACACTATCATAATGTCAGGAAAATCTCTCATCGGCAAAAAAGTTGTCGTGACTGGTGGCAGTCGTGGAATTGGCGCTGCCATCGTTAAACTCTTGGCAGACGAAGGTGCACAAGTTGCCTTCACCTATTCATCACGCGAAGAAGCCGCTCAACAAATCGCGCATTCACTTCCTGGCGAAGGTCATTTTTATATCAAAATGGATATCTCAAACGAAGAGTCCATCAATGCTGCCGTTGAACACATTCTAGAAAAATGGCCTGAAATCGATGGCGTCGTAAATAATGCGGGCGTTACAAAAGATACTTTATTGCTGCGTATGAAAGCCGAAGATTTCGATACCGTGATTGGCACAAACTTGCGCGGTACTTTTTTAGTTACCAAAGCTTTCACTAAAAGTATGATGAAAGCTCGTCACGGATCTGTGGTAAGTATCACTTCTGTGATTGGCCAGACTGGCAACGCTGGGCAAGCAAACTATGCGGCAAGCAAAGCTGGCACTGTGGCATTTAGTAAATCGATCGCACAAGAGCTAGCCTCTCGCAATGTTCGTTTGAATTGCGTGGCTCCAGGATTTATAGCGACCGAAATGACGGACGTTTTACCTGAAGAAGCAAAGAAAAAAATCCTAGAGAAAATTCCATTGGGTAAAATCGGCGAAGGCACAGACATTGCCCAAGCTGTTAGATTTTTACTGAGTGACGAATCGAAGTACATCACTGGTCACACTTTGAGTGTGAACGGTGGAATGTATATGGAATAGCTTTTTGAATTTAATATTTAGACTTTGAATTTTGTTTTAACTTTATAAGTGTGTTTTTAAAAATAGGATAACAGGAGGCCCAAAATGGCAATTCATCCAAAAGTAAAAGATATCATCGTAGAACAACTTGGTGTAGACCCAGAAAAAGTAAAGCCAGAAGCATCATTCATCGATGATTTGGGCGCAGACAGCCTTGATATCGTTGAACTCGTTATGGCGATGGAAGAAGAATTCGATCTTGAAATTCCAGACGAAGATGCTGAAAAATTAAAAACAGTTCAAGACGTTGCCAGCTACCTAGAAAAAAAAGGTAAAGCTTAACTTCTATGAATCCCCGCTTTGAGCGCCCTGCAAAGGCACAAAAAAGAGTCGTGGTTACTGGGGTTGGCGCTGTCACTCCCTTGGGTTTAAATATCCAAGAGAGCTGGGCCAACGCCATAGAAGGTAAATCTGGGATAGCCACTATCACCCGATTTGATACCTCGGCCTATGATGTGCACTTTGCTGGTGAAGTGAAGAACTTTAATTCTGATCTTTATATTGATAAAAAAGAGCAGAAAAAAATGGACCTCTTCATTCACTATGCCATTGCGGCTTCAAAGATGGCTGTAGAAATGGCTAAGCTTGAACTCACTGAAGAAGTGAAAGCTAAAACGGGCGTAATTATTGGCGTTGGTATGGGTGGTCTTCCAATTTTAGAAGATGCCAGTATCAAAGTCAGCGAACGTGGTCCAAGCCGACTGAGTCCTTTTATTATTCCCAGTGTGATTACAAATTTAGCGGCCGGACAAGTGAGCATTGCTATGGGTTTGCGCGGAGTGAATTATTCAATCACTTCGGCCTGCGCATCAGGTGTTCACTCGATCGGTGAAGCTGTTCGCTATGTACGAGACGGTCTTTCAGATGTGATGCTTGCTGGTGGTGCTGAAAGCACAATCAGTCGTATCGGTATCGGTGGCTTTGCGGCCATG
>JANNCH010000500.1:0-16405 GCA_031386315.1 Pseudobdellovibrionaceae bacterium | reverse complement strand
GTATGTTTTTAATCGTAGCTACTTGGAAAGATTTTTATTCAACCGCGATCAAATGGATTTGCCCGTGGCAAAACTATCAGGTGGCGAGCAAAGCCGTCTGCGTCTTGCGCAATTAATGCTGAAAGAAGCACAGATCTTGATTCTGGATGAGCCCACAAATGATCTAGATACTCAGACATTAGATGTGTTAGAGGATTCTTTAAAGTCCTTCAACGGTGCTGTGATCTTGGTCACGCATGATCGTTATTTTATGGATCAAGTGGCCACTGATATTTTAGCTTTCGATCCACAACCGGATGGCTCTAATAATCTTTTGAATTTCACAGGTTATTTACAGTGGGAAACATGGTTCGAGGAACGCAAAGAGCAAGAGGCCAACGCCCGCAAAGCCGTTGCCCAAGTTGCAAAAGCCGCCGAACAAAAAAAGAAGAAGCTTTCATTCAAAGAAAAATACGAATATGAAAATATGGAAGCTGAGATCTTGAAGCTAGAGGCCGCATTGGTTGCTTTACAAACTGAAAGCAGCAAGCCCGAAGTTGTGTCGAATGCCACAAAGGTACAAGAGGTTTACAAGAACTTATCAGAGACTCAAAGTAAGTTAGATAAGTTGTATGCCCGCTGGTCAGAACTCGAAGAGCGAGCAAAAAGCGAGAACTCTTAAAAAGTCAAAGCAGAGAACTCTTAGATCAAGAGTTCTCTGAAGATTAGAACAATAATCTATTTTAGATTTGTTGTGCTTGGAACGATCTGTTTTTTTGCTTTAAGCACGCCCAAATATCCCTGATGAACATTTGTGATGTCTGCAATGATGGTATTTTCGTTTTCTAATATGCCATTGATATTGACGATGTAAGTACAACCGATATTCGCACACGAGCCATCCAATGTGATACGCGCCGGAACTACGTTCGGATTGTAGTCGACTTTCATCGTTAGATCTAATCCAGCACGAGGAGTGTCTAGTGGAGAGTAGAATCCACGCAGATATGGGATCGGTGCATTGACAGTACGTAATTCAACGGCCACGGGTTTGTTTTTAGTTTTTGGATTCTTGTCATCAATTTCGCCCACATAACGACCTTCCACTTTTTTGAAAAGCTCGACGTATGAGTTTCGAACGTCTTCGCCGCTTCCATCGCTTGGAGCTTCAGTCTCTAGATCAGTACGTTTAAGTTCCACATTTCCGATAACACCCGATGGTGTTAAGACACGGCCCTGTAGCTGAATTTCGGGTCCGCTTGAGAAAACATTTAACTCCATAGATTTGATTTCATTCACACCCAGCTCTGAGCCAGCTTTGCCTTCACGGCTGTTTAAAAAGCTAAGTTTTCCCGTTTCAGGAGTGTAAGCACGTACAGTCAGAGTGTAAAAGTCGATGACTGGTGCAGTACGTTTGAAGTAGGCAATTGGAGTTCTTTTGATCGCAGGGCTGCCATCTGGATTGCTGATTGTCTCATCAGTAATTAATATTTTTAAGGTCACAGCTTGTAGGGTTTCACCCGTAGAGCCGTTGACCTTCATGTCACCAGAATATGTGCCAACTAGAGGGCCGTAGGTGTTGTTTATTAATTCGTTCTGGCGAAGTAAATTTTTATTCACTTCCAAGCCGTTACTTTTATCGAAAGCACAGCCTGTCAGCATGAATGGAAGAGAAAGGGCTAAAAGACTTAACGCGAGAGATTTCATTTGTTCTCCTTAGATTCAGAAATTAATTCGTCACGTGAGGCTGCGAGTTCATTCAAGGCAATTTGGTAGTCACCGATGGCACGTGATAGTGATACTTCAGCTGTAAAATAATTATTCATAACATCGATCAAAGTTTTGATATCTGTGCGTCCTTGAGCATAGGTGCGATTGAGTTCTTGCACGGCTTTATCAAGATACTCACGTTGTTTGACAGCACTCTGTGCAATGGCATAGGTCGATTGCACACGACGCTCGGCTTGCACAAGGCCATCACTGCTTTCTAATAACTGACGAGCAAGGCGGGACTCTTCAAGCTCTTTCATGGCTTTTTTATTGATGATGCGCTCAGTTTGAATGTCAGAGCCAAAGTTGTACTCGAGTTTCAAACCTGCATAGTATTGTGGATGCTTGCCAGAAGCTGCTTCAGAATATGATCCATCTGAAGTTTCGTCAGTCCCAGTTGTGTAGACCTTTCCAACAAAGGCCAAATTTGGATAGCCTGAAGATTTCGAAGCCGCTAAGGATTCTTCAGCCGCTGTCAGCTTCAAACGCTGCGAACGAATCACGCGCAAGTCATCGGTTTTGACCGGTGATAACTTTGGAACCGGCGGAACGGATTCAGTGACTGCGAATTCGATTTCACTGCCGGGCTCTAGACCCAATGAAGTCAGCAAGTTGTCCATGTTCTTAAGATACGTTACAGAAGCAGACTTGACGTTTTGTTCGCGGATTTCATACTGTGCTTGTGTTTGTGAAAGATCCCCAGGCGCAGAGTATCCCAATGAAGTTTTGCGTTTCACTGAATCTAAAAGCTTTTTTGTGCGATCACGAGAAGCCACTGACTCTTTGAAGTTGTCTTGAGCCACATAGGTGTCCCAAAAAAGACGAATGGTATCTAAAACAACATCTTCAAGTGCATTGGCGCGCAAGATCTCAGTGGCTTGATAGGTTGTTTCGGCTGCGTTCACAGCTGCGCGATCCGCCAGACCTAAAAAGTTACCTAAGAGAGGTTGCTCGATCGTGATGCCATAGTTGTCTTGAGTTTGCTGTGCAGGCGCTGCAGTAGCTGGCGGCGTTGGGGCCGCGACATCGGCACGCTGAGAAAGGCGATGGATTTCAATCCCCAAAATCGTCCCAGTCAAAGCGATGGGCTTTGTCAGGGTAATATCTGTTGGATGTTTTTCGTGTTTTGAAGTATCAGGCATATTTGGACTGAAGGTATGCGTTTTATCAAAAAGATAACCGGCATTCACGGCAAGCTTCCAATCATACTTTGTAAGCACTTCGGCTGCTGCCAAACGATTTTGTAAATACTCAAGATTGGTTTCTTTGGTTTTTGAACCTTGTTTTAAAACAAGCTCTGCCACATCTTTTTGGCTAAGACGAATTTTTTTCGGGGCCGTTTGCGAAAAAGCAACGGATGAAATCATCGCAGTGAGAGCTGTAAATAACAAAGTTTTGCTTTTTGTTACCATAGGATCTGCGTTCCTAGCTCGTAGTTGTTACTTTGAAGTTGAAGTGAATCATTAGCATTCAATTTTCGTTGTGCATAATTAGTCGTGATAAACCAGTCGCGCGAAACTTCAAAATTGAAGGCCATATTCCAGCCACGATAGTTGGCGTGTTTTGAAAACGTTGCTAAATCGTTGCTGCTTGTTTGAGTGTAATTCAAATCGCCGAATTCCATGCCTAAGTTCATTTCTAACCAAGAAAATCTTTGGGCCGACAAACCAATGGATGGATTCACGCCTAACAACAAAGTGCTTAAACGAACTTCTGATTCTGTGTAACCCGACGGGAAAACAACTTCCGTCGCTTGGTTTGAATAGGAAGCTCTCGCCGTCAGTGCAATATTGGTTTTGATTGTGTCGTTGCTATAGGTTGGAACTTTGAAGCCTAGGGCGACTCCGGGCATAAGCGTTGTATAGCTTTTATCTAGATCAAAGTTGTAATTCAAATCAGAACGAACTTTTCCAGAAGGTTTGAATTGTTGAGCCGTTAACTGCGCCGTGTATTTAATTTTGCGTGTAGCGACGTCTAAGCGTGGGTCTTTCAATGAAAGCATTCCCTCGACGCGAGCATCTGTGATTGAATTCTTTTTTTGGTTTTCAGAAATCGTATTTTCCATCAGGGCCTGCGAGCGAAGAGATCCGTTCGATATGTCAGCAAATGATTGTGTAAAAGCTGTGGAAAACACTATTGTTAGGGAAAGTGCAACGAGGCATGACAGAGCGAGATGTTGAACCATCTTCATAGAGGGCTCCCTTCGGGGGTTCTTTTTGTGAGTCAGAGATAGTCCCAACTGCGCAACCTGTCAACAAAAGCATTGCGTCCTTAGTAGGCCTAATAGGATTGTAGTTACGAAGATTTATAACTTCTGAGTGACAGAATCAGTACTGTTTTATACCTTAGCGCTTCTCACGTTTTCACAAGTCATTGGAGGCTGTATGCGGCTCTCGGATATTTCTATTAAAAATCCCGTATTTGCCTGGATGCTCATGGCCGGCTTGATCATCTTTGGTGCCATCTGTTTCTCGAGGATGGGAGTGAGTCAGCTGCCAGATGTCGATTTTCCAGTGTTAACTGTGTCAGTGACTTTACAAGGGGCAGCGCCTGAAGTCATGGAAACCACAGTTGTGGATCCCATCGAGGATTCGTTGATGTCTCTAGAAGGTATTCAACGTGTGACTTCGAATTCTAAATCAGGCAGCGCTACTATCACAGCCGAGTTTGCCCTGGGCCGCGACATCAACGTGGCCTTACAAGATGTGCAAGCGCGTGTGGCTCAGGCTCAGCAAAAACTTCCAAAAAATGTAGATCCGCCGGTGATTTCAAAAACGAATCCCGATGACCAGCCCATTATTTGGCTTGCTTTGACCTACGACAAAGATGATCCCGTTTTCATGATGAAGTATGCACGAGATTATTTGAAAGATCGCTTCACCACTGTGGATGGGGTAGGGGATATCATCCTGGGTGGCTATACGGACCCGCAGCTACGTGTTTGGGTGAAGTCCAACGAACTCAATCGAAATAACTTAGCGGTGAATGATATTATCGATGCGATACAAGGCGGTCACTCGGAATTGCCTGGTGGTTATGTCACTGAAGGTAAAAAAAATTATAACGTGCGCACCATGGGTGAAGCCCGCAGTGTAGATGAATTTAAACAGATCGTTATTAGTAAACGTGCGGGACAAAGTATTCAAGATCCATCTCAGGCCATTCGTATCGGTCAGGTTGCTGATATTTACGAGGGCTTAGACGAAGTCACTCGTATGTCGCGCTTTGAAGGCAAATCAGCCCTGGGCGTAGGGATTAAAAAACAACGTGGTACCAATGCGGTGGCAGTGGGTAATTCGATCAAAGCAAAAGTGATCGAGATTCAATCGCAGCTGCCTGAGGGCATGAACATCCATGTGAATTTTGATACAACAAAATTTATCGAAGAGTCCGTGCACGAGCTTAACAGTCACTTGGTCTTTGCGGTGATTTTAACTTCACTTGTTTGTTGGATGTTCTTAGGCAGCTGGTCTGCGACATTCAACGTCCTACTATCAATCCCCACCTCGATCATGGGGGCCTTCATTGGTTTGTACTTTTTTGGCTTCACACTCAATACATTTACATTACTTGGTTTGACCCTCGCAATTGGTATCGTCGTCGATGATGCCATCATGGTTTTAGAAAATATATTTAGGTACAATGAAAAGGGACGGGGGCACATCGAATCTGCCATCATTGGGGCCCGTGAAATCACTTTTGCTGCAATTGCAGCTTCTTTGGCGGTGATCGCGATCTTTATGCCTGTGGCCTTTATGAGTGGTGTGATTGGAAAATTCTTTTTGCAATTCGGGGTTACGATCTCTTTGGCCGTCATGCTTTCTTTACTAGAATCATTGACGATCACGCCGATGCGTTGTGCAAGTTTTGTGAATCATGGTGAACGCACAAGCAAAGTTGGTAAAGCGTTTGAGCAATTCATGGAAGATTTGAAACTTAAGTATGACAATACTTTGCGATGGACCTTGCAAAGACGCTGGAAGGTTTTAGTTGCAGCCTTGGCCTTTATGTTTGTTTCATTTTTCAGTATTGCAGGTCTTAAAAAAGAATTCACTCCGGTGCAGGATCAAAGCGTCTTCATTGCTCGTCTTGTGCTTCCGGTGGGTAGTTCGCTACCGTATACCGACACGCAGGTGAAAGAAGCCGAAGCCTGGTTTAAAACCCGCCCTGAAATCAAGCAAGTCTATGTTGCAGTTGGTGGTTTTGGCGGTGGTGCGAGTGATGCCAATACCGCAGTGATGTTCGTGACCATGCATGAAAAAGGCAAACGTGGCAAAGATCCAGAAACCAAACGTGAATTGTCTCAGCAAGAATTCATGGGTGTGGCCCGTCAGGCGCTTTCAAAAATCAAAGACGTGCGCCCTATCTTGATGGATCTATCACAGCGTGGGTTTTCAACGGGTAAGGGCTTTGCTGTAGAATTCACCGTCATGGGTTCTGACTGGGAAAAGTTAGCGGATTATAGCAATCAGATTATGAAAAGCATGCGAGACAGCGGACTGATGACCGACGTGGATTCAGATTATTTATTGGGTATGCCTGAGATTCAATTAAGGCCTGACCGTGTCCAAGCGGCTTTGCACGGAATCAGTGTGGCCGATATTGGTAGCACAGTGAATTCTTTGATCGGTGGTACGCTAGTTAATCAATATCCAAAAGATGGTCATCGCTATGACATTCAAGTACGTCTTGAAAAAGACCCAGATCCTATCAAGCAGATCAAAAGTTTGTATATCGGTAACACCCGTGGAAATTTAATTCCAGTTTCTCGGGTTGTTAAAGAAGAGATCAATCCAAGCTTACAATCGATTTCACGTGTGAATCGTCAGCGTGCGATCACTGTCACTGCAGGTCTTAAAGATGGAGTATCGCAGACAACGGCCATCGAATTTATTCAAAAAGAATCCAAACGTGTTTTGCCTGCGGGATACATGATTCAGCAGAGCGGAAGTTCAAAGGCCTTTCAAGAAACCTTCACCAGTTTGATTTTTGCTTTGATCTTGGGTTTGGTCGTTGCCTATATGGTTTTGGCCAGTCAGTTCAATTCGTTTATTGATCCTGTGACAATTTTAATGGCGCTGCCATTTAGTTTCACTGGGGCCTTCTTTGCCTTATTGGTCACGCGCGAGTCTTTGAATATTTATTCGATGATCGGTTTGCTTTTACTCATGGGGATTGTGAAAAAGAATTCGATTCTTTTGGTCGAGTTCACGAATACCTTGCGTGATCGTGGTATCGATAAAGCCGATGATGCGTTACTTGAAGCCTGTCCGATTCGTCTGCGTCCAATTCTGATGACTTCGATTGCGACCATCGCTGCCGCAATACCCTCTGCCACTGCCACAGGGGCTGGGTCAGAGACCATGCGTCCCATGGCCACCGCTTTGATCGGCGGGGTCTTTGTATCCACCGTGCTGACACTATATGTGGTCCCATGCGTTTACTCGTTAATGGATCGCTTTAGAAAACGTGATTCTGTGCGTGCGAAAACCAAACAGGCCTTTGAGGCCGTTGGTGATGAGGCGTTGGGGTAGGGTTGGCGGAGCCCTTTGCTACTCCGATTTCGAGTTGAGTTGTGGTCTTTTCTTTGTTTTGTGGCTCAATCGGCAGTTCTGAGAGAGTACTCTCAGAACTCTATAAAATTAGGAACGAGTTTAAGAATGTATTTTGGTCTGAAGGCCACGATGGCCTTCAGAAAGGCTGCTCATGGATGGCCCCATCACCGAATCATGCAGAAAGCAGCTGTTAAATCAAAAGTCAACCAGCACCAAAATGGAAAAAGGGATTTGCTCTAGATAGAACAAATCCCTTTTGGGCGGAGCTAAAAGCTCCATTTTAATTTTTTAATTATCTAACAAATCTTTAGCTGAAATTTCGATTTACTTAACAAGTGTCATCATATCAATGGCGAAACGTGCGCCTTCAACATAAACGTACTTAACATCACCTGATAAACGAATCGAGTTGTTTTCTGGATTGTACAACCAGCCACCAGCTTGTTGTTGTGGAATCAATTGACCCTTGCCTTTAGCAAGCTCACTTGGAATTCCATAACGTACGCGTATCATGATCTTTTTAGTCGCTTCATCCAAACGAGGACGTTGTTGCAAAAAGATTTCTTTAGCCAAAGTCTTAACGGTGATGTCGCCACCGATTTTCGCTAAATCATCACCGAATTTTTTGCTAGTTAAAGGCATGATGAATTTAGCACGGATCTGATCTGGAGTTCCGGCATCCGCATTGGCAGCAATAATGAACTGCTCAATACGATCTGGTCCAAAACCTTTGCACTGACCTGTGCTTTTTGGTTTTTTGCCAGACATATCAAAACACTCTGGGTGATATGTTGGGTGAACTTTCAAAGCCCAGTCTTTCACATCATCAGAATCATTTGCACGAACCAAAACACCGTAAGCAGAAACTTTTTTAGCTTGTCCACCTTTTGAGTCGACTAAGATTTGCGCCATTTGCTCGGGGCTGATACGAGCTGTAGAATCATCCGCGTCAGTTACCAAAATCACAACCAATTGCGCTTCTGCACGAAAGAATTCTTCATTGCTAGCGTCACGGCCGTTCTTTTGTAAAGCTGCCTCTAAAGGAGTGAAGAATTCTTCAACTTCAGGTCCACCTTGATCATAAGGTGCGACACCAATGTTGATCGTTGAAGCCAAATCAATTTTAGAACGAGTTGCTTTTGTAACATAACGTAGGTTCACGACTTTGCCTGAACGGTCAGTTACATAGCGTAAGTCGCCCATCTCGAATTTATCTTTTTTGTTTTTAGCAAAACGCTCAGAGCTATCCCAAGTCGAAACGACTCCGATATGATAATCGATCATTTTGTTTTGCGTGATGCCATTGGCAAATTTTTCGATATTTCTGCTCAAGTTGGCTTGAGTACTTTTCATACTATCTGAATTATCTGATACGAAAAGGATATCGACCTGTGGATTGAAATCTAATTGGCTTTGTCCGCCATCCAAGGTGATCCATGCGAACTTTTGGTCCGGAACAGAATCATACTTAGGAATAACCGGCGGAGCTTCTTGCTCTGCTGCTTTTTGGGCTTCAATAGTTGCGTTCTCAGGGCCTGCGCAAGCTACAAATAAAAGCAATGAACCTAGGTAAATCGATAGGATTACAAAATTTTTCACATTTTCCTCCGGATATCACGTGGGCAAACTTTCGCCGCCACTTCATATTTATCTAGTTCGTCGATCCATGGACGGTCATCATCCATAAATACCAATTGATCATCTTTGGCCTGTTTGAAATCATTTTTCTTATACAAGTTTTCTTTGATCCCTAAATCAGAGTGAATACGTTGAATTGCTTCCACTTCGATTAAGTTCAATTTTTGAACGATCATAGCTGAAGAGTTAATATCTTCTTGAGCTAATGTCGCGATGCGTGCTTTTAAAAGTGTGTAGCTATCGTTTTTTACAGACTGCAATTTGTTAGCTAGTGAAGACATTTTTGTTGAAGCCACAGTTTGCATTGCGGTTGTTGCAATTCTGTATTTTAAAATTTGTTTTTGCACTTCAATATCGCGATAGAACAACAAAGGCAATTTTGCCGGTGCACTGTTCAAAGCCGTAAATGCCAATGGGAAAGCGTCCACTGAAGTCAAAATGCTTTCAAGCTCTGCATTAGTACCAGTTTCAGTTAATTTTTGTAACTGAACTAGTTTTTCACGCTGAGTATCTTTAAATTTTTTATTAGTCTCTAAAACCCCTACGTAATCGCAGATTCTCAATTGACTCAAAGATTGCAAAAAGAAACCTTCGTTGTCAGCTACATTTACAAGTTGCGGGCTCAACAATGTTTTAGCCTGCGCGATCGCTTTTTCGAAGTCGCCTTGACGAAACTGAGCCCAGCCACGTTCTTCAACAGATTGTAACCAAAGATCAGAAGATTTTGGAATCTCATTATAAAGTGCTAAAGCAGCCGCATAATCGCCCTTTGCGAAAACAGAGCGGGCTTTTTGCATTTTAGCTTTGCTCGTGCAATCAACACATGAGGGAATTGCTTTCTTTTCGAGCTTTTTGAAATCAATAAGTTCTAAAGCTTTGTTCGTATTTTTTTTCTGAAGGGCTTGAGCAAAAGATGCATTCCATTCAGTCACAGAAAAACGCTCAGCCGCCATCGCATTGCCTGTCACGATAACAATGACGAGCACGATAACAAGTGCCAGAACATTTTTAGCTATGAGCGTTTTGGTATTCATATAATCCATCCCATACCAATAGTTGCCACTGTTGTATTCAGTGTGCGGCTGCCAGTAACTAACTGATCTTTGTATGTTTGATACTTGGCTTCAGCACGGATCGAAATGTGCTTTGATAACCATGCACCAATACCAAGACCTGCATTGTAAATTCCAGTGTTGCCACTAGAAAGCTGCATGTTTCCAGCACCAGCAGTCAGGTAAAGATCAAACTGAGTTACACCCATATCTAAAAAGCTAGTTTTACCATAGATCGGGTACCAGTTGATCACGCCCATAGTGGCATTGATTGGGTAGTCCGTATCAAAAATGATAGCTTGGTTGCCCGCATTGTAAGATGTGCGAGCTTGCTTAGCGATACGATCGCCTTCAGGTGTTAAGCTATTAGAGAAATCAAAATAACGAGCACCAATAGACCAACGTGGCGTGAAGTGAAAGTCAGCAGCAACGCCAACGCTTTGAGTTTTCAAATAAGAATCGCCACCCAATACTCCACCATAAGAAAGACCGAATTCGAAAGCATTATTGCGATCAACGATACGATCTTGTACTACGCGTGAACGAGTTTCTGATTTAAGGCTTTGCGCCATTTTCATAAGTTCTTCGTTACCACCTAAGGTATCAACATCTTCAGAAACGTTGATTTTTTTAGCTGAAGTGGTAGAGCTATTTTTAGCAGCTAAGGCCGAGTTTACAGTCACCAAAGATAAAATCGATAGAAGCAGAATTGATTTTTTCATGACTACGGTGCTCCTGTAACAGCGGGTTTAACATACTTGATTTTAACTTGAGCCAAAACTTCAGGTGTAGAAAGACCGTTGCCTGGATTGTTCACACGGAAGCTCACGCGAACACGTGTTCCATCAGCAGTCGGAACAACTTTACCGCTAGAATCTGTTTGCGGCACAGGTGAGATATTTTTAGTGTCAAACAATCTTGTGAATTTCCATTTTGAATCGCCAAGATACTCAGGTGCTTTTTTGCTAACATCTGTTCTCACATGGCGTGAACCATCTAATTCTCTGAAGTTGTTTCCTGCAGTCACAGCAACTTCATCATAAGTTACATTCAAAATAGGTGGGAGTGGAGCTTTGCCATCTGTTCCCGGTACTTTTACAGTCACTGTGAAATTCGAAATTTGATTTTCTTCAACTTCAGTCGCTAGTCCTGCAACTTTAAGCTCGCTAGGTGCTTCTAAGTTTCTGAAAACATAAACTTCGATATTTTTTTCGATCACAAGACCTTTTAATTTATCGTAGTCAGAAGGTGAACCTGTTGCAGAAATTTTTGGAACCAATTTGAAAGTAAGACCCTTCATCGCAGCGTTGCCAGTTGTATAAAGAGCTGGCTGCCAGCTAAGGATGTAAACACCAGCCTCAGTTGTTGATTTCGTTAAAGTCGCACCGTCTGGAAGATTTTGTGCAGTCAATACCATTGCTACGTTTTTAGCTGATACAACACTTGTGCGAATTTTAAAGCTAGAAGATTTGCCTTCAACGAAGTTGATACCTTTGTCTTCAGCAATAACGATAGAATTTGCGCCTACAGTTTCTTGCTCGACTCTTTTTTCAACTTCTTTTTCAACCACGATAGTTTCGCGTTTGACAGTAGGTTGTTGTGGGCCGACTTCTTGCGCCACTTTGCCTTTTTCGCGTAGTTCTTGCAGATCAGAAACTGGATTTTTCTGACCGCAGCTAGCTAGCAAAATCAATGCTGGTATAATGATTAACTGTTTGTTCTTCATAAATACTCCTATTGGCGACTGCTCACGCGCATGAGGTTAAATGGGTAGAGCACGTCAACACTGACATTTCCTACTGGACGAGGGAACTGCCATGTTTTCATTCTATCAACGATACAAGTTTCAACCATGCGTGAATCAAGTGACGATTGAACTACTTTAGCTTTGCTGATGCGTCCGTTTGGTCCGATAACGAAATCAACCGGTACGCGTCCACCAAGATCTGACTTGGCTTGCAATCCTTTTTCGTAGCAATAAACAATCTGGCCCATATTTCTGTTGATCACCGCGATGATTTGATCGCGATCCAAGCCACCTTCAACAGTTGCTTCATCATCCATCGGCAAACTCACCGCAGATGTTCCACCAACCATTGCAATTTTACCGTAGCCGGCTTTGCCGCCGCCCACGCCACGAGTTCCGTATCCACCAGCACTCTGTGCTTGGCCACCGTTGCCGGCAGCACCGCCGATAAGACCTGAACCAGGCAAGTAACCTTTGATGCCACCACGACCTGCAGAGCCCACTCCGCCGCCACCGCTGCCGATACCGGCTGCACGAATATTTTTAAGAGATTTCATATCCAAACCTTCAGCCGATTTGCTGCCGTTTGGAAGTCCGCCTAAGGCTGCCAAAGCACCAACACGTTTTACATCAACGGCTTTGGTTGTGTTCACTTTGTATGCTTTTGTTTTCAATTCAGTCTTAACAACTGGTTTATAGATCTTTTTAGAAGGTGTGATTTTCTTTTCAGACATTTTTACGTGAGGAACTTTCGCTGGTTTTTCTTGAACCTGTTTTACTTCTGGCAAAACAATTGTAACCAACTGAGGTTCTTCTTTAGGGATCATAAAGTTCGTCCAAGCCCACGAACCAACCATCAATAAAAGAACAGCAACTACGTGGGCAATGGTTGTCTTTTTAAGCATCACTTGCAGACGATTTTCATCGTTTTGCTCTACAAGTTCATAGATTGGACTGTTTTTAAGACCATCGGCAGTTGATAAACGCACACGGCCCATGCCCTTGACGTTCACGTCGGCTTTGTTCAAATCACTGACTTTGATCTTTTGTAGAAGTTGATATTCAACGCCTTCTTTATCTAGAGCGGAAAGATTTGCAACAGCCTCGACACGACGAGACTCAAGGATATAAACCAAGTGCAAGCTTTCGCTATCAACAGCAAACGTGCGGATCTTTTGACCCAGGCTGTTTTCAAGTATTAGAAGTTTTGTAGCACCCATATCACGTTCCCTTAGTTACTTACTTTTTAGTTTCTCTTCTTCTCGTCACGGATTCTGTCGTCGAATTTCTTACGTCCACCGAGCAGATCATCCATGTACTTGTCGTTCTCGACCGTCGCGTTGGCCCCTAACGAGCTCTGGTACTTTCCTCTCAGTGAAGATCCGTCGAATTTAAACGAAGTTCCTAACTGAGCTTGGCTATTTGTTTTCACACTCTTCACAACTTTTTTTACTGTTCCCGAAGAGCCGGATGCGAAAGAAACTGTCGCAAGTGCTGTCATGGATAGTAGCAAAACCAAGGCCATTGAATTCATCGTTTTCATAGACGTTTTCCCTTCTGCAAGTGGCTTATACGCGCTTCCAGGTATGCGGGCATCAAAGGATGGCCGATTTTTGTCTCAAGCATTTTCAAATTTTCAATGTCACGAATGCTGTCGGGATTTGCAGCAACATTTTGACGTGCATTCTGCAAATCTTTTGTCGAAAGAGGTGAAGAACTCAGTGCATCTTCAACACCAGACTTCATTGTGCCTTCGCCTGGAATCTGGGCTAGCAATGATAACTCTTTCACGAGGATTCTTTGGATCTCAGGACGGGCCGTTTTATAGTCACTAACCAACTGACTCAGAGCCGCTGACGTTGCCCATAGTTGATTCTTTCTCTGTTCAGCAGCTTTAGCTTTGTACAAGAATGGCTTCAACTTAGCTTTGAATAAGCTCACGTACTGCTGGTTTTCTTTCGCAGTCAAACCCACGGGGCCTGGCAAAGCTGCCAATTCTTTCACCAAACGATTGTTTTCGTTGGCGATCATATTCAAGGCTAGCATTTGACCCGTGATATCTTTGATTTTTACGCTCTCATTTAAGAAAGTATCTGCTTTATTTAACAAAGCCACACGGTCCGTTGTAGATCTTTGCAGAGATTTCGAGTTCTTCGCATTCATATGTTGCGCAGCCAATTTTGCTTGGAATGAACTAATACGGCTATAGAAGTCTTGGCTCAAAATAAATCTTGAAGCCGACTGATTGCGAAGCTCTTTCATACCCATAACAGTATTCAAAGCGGCCTTGTTGCCTGTTTTAGCAAAAACAAATAGGGCTGTGTCGTTTAACAAATCAGGATTTGCTTTCAAATCACGAGCTTGTTTTTTTAGTTCAGACACGGGATCTGAAGAAATTAGAACAAGGCGAGTGCGAACGACTAAAGAGCGTTGTCCGTTCAAACCTGCTTTAAGACTTGCGCGGTAATGCTTTTGAGCATCGATATTTGCTAAGTCAGCCAAAGTTCCAAGACGGAATTCAGTTTCTTTGATGTCTGACTTTTTAATTTGAACACTCGAAGCCAATTCGTAGGCTTTTTTGAAGTTCAATTTCTTTTCATAGTATGACGCCAGCTGTGAACGAATCGCATCTTTTTTCTCACGACTAAGGCTTGGCATTTCTATTAACAACAACTGTGATTTTACATAGGTGTCTTCGTCGTCAGTTTTTTGTGCTAAAACACCAACGTTTGTATAGAAAAGAATTTTTTCTTCATTTTTAGCAGAGCCCACTTTGGTTTTAAGAACACTGCCCAACAAGCTAGAAAGTTCTGATTTGCTTGTTTTGCTGTTGTTCGCTGCAAGTGCCACACGGTTCATCAAAGCTTTGCGAGCCAAAGTTTCAAATTCGGCTCTTTGTTTTGGGAAGGCCTCAGAGTATGTCCAAGCCCACTGCTCTAATGTCACATCGTCTTTTAGCTGAACTAAACTGTCCATGGCTAGATCCGCAGATTTTTTGCGAAGATCCATATTGCCTTTGGTGTTAAGAGCAAGATCATTGAATTGAACTGCGGCTTCTTTCAACTGCTTGTTCGTATAGAACAAATAAGCCAATTGATAGCTCACTTCGAATTTTTTAACTTCGTCCGAAGAATTTTTCAAATAGTTATTATAAGAAGCTTTTTGCAATTCAACATCTTTCGATTTTTCAGCTGCGGCCACTTCGTTCAAAAGTGATTCGTTCACTTGTTTTTTGTCCGCGTGATTGCCAGAACTGATAGAGCGATACAACCAAATAGCGGTTGGATACATATTCATTTCCATTGCAACCTGAGCACCACGTTGGATCATCTCGATATCGCTCGGGAATGTTTTAACGTAGATCTGATAAGCATTGAGCAAATCTGGATCTGGTTTTAATTTTTTAGAGCGGTGAAGTTCTGTTACATAACGTTTCATTGTTTTTTGTAACTCTGCACACTTCTCTTTGCTGTCGCATCCGCCGTCTTGGTAAGCAGCCGCTGCCTTAGCAAAATCCTCTGTGGATTTTGAGCTATTGCCGCGGTCATAATTGACTTGAGCCAACGTTACGAAAGCTTGCAGGCGCTCTTCTTTTGTTAAAGTCGTATCTTTTAAATATTTATTTAAGATCGTGTTGGCTGCTTGTTTTTGTCCTAAACGGCTAGCTTCGTCGGCAAATCCCAAAAGCAATGCTTTGCGGTTCGCAGCCGGTGCCAAACGTTCAAACGTATTGATTTCTTTATCTGAAATATTGCGGCGTGAATAAAAAGTCGAAAGATCGCGCATCAAGTCTGCGTGGAAAGAAGCATCATAAGTACTGCCTTCTTCGCTATCACGAGTGATCAATTCAGGTTTCGCGAGCATTGTTTCCATTGTTACGATCGCAGTTGCCAACTGGTCTTGATTGAATTCACACCAAGCTTTGTTGTAAGTGATCAAAGATCTGTTATCGAGCTCTTTGTTTCTTAAAGCTGCTACGTAATGATCATGGGCATCTTTGAATTTTGCTTTCGCAAAAAGCAAATCAGCCAGGCCCACATGAGATTTTGCCACGAGCAGCGCATTGATTTTCTTTTTCTTAGCGTCTTTCAAAATAGTTTCATAAAGACGTTGAGCATCGGTCATTTGACCGGCCATTTGATATAAGTGAGCTAATTGAAATAGAACTGGACCATGCTCGTTGACATTCAATTCTGCCAACAATGATTCATAAATTTTAATCGCTTTTTGGCGATCCGCTTTTGAGCCGTTGCAACCATCGCAGTTGGCTTCGACTTCGCTCATAAAACGAATACGTGCTCTTTCAGCCAAAAGATCTGCTAAGCGCTGTTGGCTTGGTACGTACGAGCTGTCTTTTTTATCCATATTGGATATCAGACGCTCCATCTTGTTAATAACGAGATCCTGAGTATCGGACTTCATCTTCTCTGCAAAGACCGAAGTTCCGATAAGGACCGAGCTTAGAATGAGGAAGTATTTAAGTGTTTTCATTATTCTGGCACTACCGCAAATTTAAGCTTTTCGATTCCCGCCAAAGAACCGGCTTTTATGAGTGGATCTAAATCAGAAAATTGCATTGTTGTATCTGCTTGTATAAGAAGCTCGACGTTTTTCTCTTTTGAGTTTCTTTTAAGATCCGTTAGTTTTTGAGTTAAAGAATTAAC
>JANNCH010000499.1:0-4531 GCA_031386315.1 Pseudobdellovibrionaceae bacterium | reverse complement strand
AGTTACAAGCGAATTGCTTCCAATAACGCTGCCTTCACCTAAAGTTACACCCGGCATGATTACCACATTGGTACCCACGTTAGCGAACCTCTCAAAAACAACTGGGGCATAATGAATTTTGTCTTTGTATTCTTCCGGAATAGTAGGTCCTACTAAGCCATGCCCCAGGTGCTCATCACTTCCACAAATAACTCTAGAACCAGCGGCTAGTGTTGCAAAATGATTAACCTCGAACATTCCTTTGGCCCCGCCAATAACGGTGATGTAAGGCGCAAGATGAACATAATCACCAATTTTTGCTGAAGTCGTACAATAGAAGCCAGTATCAATAGCAGTGTGTGAGCCCACTTTTACGAGTTGAGGTCTTCTGATCTCTACATTCGCACTAATAAATGTATCCTCACCACAATGGCTGAGTAATTCTTTGTTGTAGCCTGAGTTCATAGATTCTCCTTATGTCCGGTATACCACTCAACTGTACTTTTAATACCTTCATCAAGAGCAGTCGTTGGAGACCACTTTAAAAGCTCGGCTCCACGTGCCCCATCAACTGTTTTATAGGGAGCGCCGTCGGGCTTAGTTTCATCAAATTTAAGCTCACCCTCGTATCCAACAGCTTCTTTAATTAACCCAGCCAGCTCACGTATAGAAATTCCACTAGCGACCCCAATATTGACAGGATCTGCAAATTTTTCGATCTTCAGTGCCCTAACCATTGCTTCGGCACCGTCGTCTACATGCAGCCACTCACGAACAGGTTTACCGGTCCCCCATACAATTACATGCGAAGCTTTTTCTTCTTTAGCTTTAACCATTTTCATAATCAAAGCACCCAATGCATGAGAACGCTCTTCTTCAAAGTGATCTTCAGGCCCATACATATTCGAAAGAATTAAATTAACGCTATCAAAACCATACTGCTTGTAATAGGCCCAAGAGCCTACCCAAAAAGCTTTTCGAACAAAACCGTAAACCATGACCGATTCGTGTAATGGGCCGTCCCAAAACTCTTCTTCTTTGAAAAGAGTCGCCTGACCAGGATACGCACAATTCGAAATGGGGTTTACAATTCTTTTAACCCCAAAACTCTGCGCCGCTTTAAAAAGATTTAACGTGATCTGCAAATTATTTTGGAACAAGTCGACGGGATGCTTATATCCAAACTGAATTCCACCGACAAAAGCGGCACAGTTCAAAACATACTCAGGCTTAACTTTTTCAAACAAATTAAGGCACTGTTTTTCGTCTCTCAAATCAACACCAAGACTCAGTGACGTCGTCGAATAAGGTATTTCTAACTTATCGAGTTTACGACAAACTCTTTTTCCTAAGAAACCTGTAGCGCCTGTTACTAAAATCATTCATGGCCGCCGTAAGAGTCATTCTCTAAATCATATCGAACCATTTTTTTAACGAGTTCACGAAGGTCGGTTTTAGAAGTCCAACCAAGTTCTTTGTTTGCCAAACTTGGATCGCCCCAAAGCAATTCAACCTCGGCGGGACGGAAATAACGTGGGTCGATTTCAACCACAGGTTGATTAGTTGCTACGTTAATGGCCTTTTCATTTACTCCATCGCCCGTCCACTTAATGTCGATCCCAACCTCTTCGAATGCATACTCAACGAATTGGCGAACGGAATAAGTTTTACCCGTTGCGATAACATAGTCCTTTGCAACCTCTTGCTGAAGCATTAACCACATGGCTTCGACATAATCCTTCGCGTAACCCCAGTCACGCTTGGCATCTAAATTTCCCAGCTTTAGTACTGACTGCTGACCCTTTTTTATTTTCGCAACTGCCTTGGAAATTTTCTTGGTTACAAACGTTTCACCGCGACGAGGAGACTCGTGGTTAAACAAAATACCGTTACAAGCATACATGCCATAAGACTCACGATAATTTGTAGTAATCCAGTAGGCGTATAACTTTGCGACCCCATAAGGAGACTTTGGATAGAAAGGTGTTTTTTCAGTCTGAGGAGCAGTTTCTGGTAGGCCTCCAAAAAGCTCAGATGTTGAAGCCTGATAAAAACGAGTTTTAATTCCAAGATCTTTGATCGCATCGAGTATTCGAATCGTACCTACGGCATCAACTTCGGCTGTGTACTCTGGAACCTCAAAAGATACGGCTACGTGCGACTGAGCTCCAAGATTATAAACCTCGTCTGGTTTTATACGTGCTAACAGCGTGTGCAAGTTGCTCGAATCCGTTAGATCCCCGTGATATGTCTTAAAATTAGGATGAGCGAAAATATGCTCAATCCTAGCCGTAGTAAATACAGATGAGCGACGTAGAATAGCGTGAACTTCATAGCCTTTTTCCAAAAGAAATTCGGCTAGATACGATCCATCTTGACCAGTTACGCCCGTAATAAATGCTTTTTTCATTGATACCCTAAACCCGATTGATGCACAGCTTAAAGAAATAGACGCATAGTCTTATCAAATGGGGCCCGAACAACAAGTCTCAACGCACTGTTCTCACTCAAAATATCAGCCTAGAAGTGACAACACTTCTGCTCTAGCTTTTTTGCACAGCTCGAAACATATTTCACTACTCGCCGCCTCGACGTATATTCTAAACTCCGGCGCATTACCAGAAGGTCTAAAATGTACTATTTCTCCGTCAACCAAAGTAAGCCTAAGACCATCCAATTTATTTTTAAGCGCGACTTTTTTACCACACACTGAAATTAAGCTATCGAAATGCTCAATAATATTCTGAGAAGCAGTGGACTGTACCCCGCGAATTAAATCACTGTACGTTTGGCGTCCCGATAATTGGCCAACTAGCTCACTCAAACTTAATTGGCTAATGTGTGCGGCTAATATAACAAGCAGTGCAGGTAATACGGCATCACGTGTAGGTAAAGCTCGTAACACCTCACCATCCAAACACCAATCTGATCCTAAAAGAAAGCCACCATTAGCTTCAAATCCGACAACCAAACCAGAATGCTTTATCATTTCTTCAATCACATAGGGTGAGCCTATTTTAGTAAAATGAACTTTTGAAAATAGTTTTTCAACAGAAGAGTTAGAGCTAATGGGAGTCACAATAACTGGGTCCCCAATATACCTTGCTGCTAGCATGCATAGTACATCACCACGAATCACATTTCCCTTTTCATTGATTACTAAAGGTCGATCGCCATCCCCATCAGCACTAATTGTTGCAAAGTACCTGCCTGAAGAGGCAAGTGCTTCCAACGCTGGGTTAGAATCCAATGCCTCCGTATCTACAGCTACAAACGTTTTTGATTCAAAAGCACAATCCACCTCGGCACCAAGATTTTGAAAAATTTCTTTTAGCACAGTTTTAGCAACCGTTGAATGCTCATAAAAGAGTATGCGCAACCCACTGAGAGGCTTATTTCTCCAAAAATTAAAGTAACGTTGAATATACATTTCCGCCAAATTTATTTCTCTTGATTCACCCCTAATGGTCGGCAAAGAATCGACTTTACAGCCGGTAAGTTTTAAAATTTCTACCTCATCGTTTTTCAAAATTTCGCCATCGGGCAAATAAAATTTGATGCCGTTTCGGTCAGAAGGAATGTGACTACCAGTAATCATGAGACCCGCACACAGATTTTCCTTGCAAGCATATGCAAGCGCTGGCGTGGGCACAAATCCCCCGTAGTAAGAGTCAAACCCACGTAAATGCACAATTGTTTGAATCCTAGACAAAATATCAGGAGTGCTGTCGCGTAAATCACCAGCTAAGATAATTTTTTTTTTAATTTCTTTTCTTTCACAATAAATCAAAAAGGCAGATATGTACGAATCAATCGCTTGGTCTGTAAACTCAGTCACCAAACCGCGCAAACCACTTGTTCCAAACTTTAAAGCCAAAACCAACTCCTTTGTGATCAATACACCCTACTCATACCGCCCACGAATCCGCCAAAGATCCAAAAATAACCGCCAACCATCGCGCCACAACCGCAGCTTCGACCCAGCGACATCTTCCCAGCGCTGCACAGGCACCTCAACGATAGCCCCGGCTCCGATTCGCAGCACAATCTCCAGATCAAAAATCCATTTGCTGACAAAGCTCTCAGCAAACGCCTTCTCGCAAACCGAGCCCGCAAAAAGCTTGGCCCCGCACTGCGAATCATAGGCTCGCACGCCCAGCATCCAATCCACCAAGGTCACAAAAACCCGCGAAAAATAATGCCTTAAAGCTTTACGTTGAACCTGCGCCCCAAAGCGATTGATTCGACTGCCGAAGATAGCTAAAGCCTGGGGGCAAAACTCATAACGATACTTCAAAAAGTTTTCAATTTCATTCAACGGGGTCGCAAGGTCTGCGTCCCAAAACCCCAACCAATCGTATTTTTTCGGAAAATTGCGCGAGCATAAAAAACCCATGCGAATGATCTCGGCCTTACCTAGATTTTTTGCAGAACGAAAAACCTGATGTCGCGGATGAGTTGCACAAAATTTGCGCAGTAATTCATAGGTATCATCGCTGGATCCATCGTCCATAAATAAAAGATCCACATACCCAGGCAAGTCCCTATCGAA
>JANNCH010000475.1:0-6779 GCA_031386315.1 Pseudobdellovibrionaceae bacterium | reverse complement strand
CATAAACAATCAGAGAAAATGACAGATAGACTTGCAAGTCATGAGGGCTTTTCTTGTAAATACAGACATGCAATGACCCATCCTGTTGTTGAAAATGGACGTACGCGCGAAGTATTTGTCTTTGAGAGACGTTAAGAGTTCGTTCTTTTTATTTGTGGTTCGGAATTTCCACACCCGCAGGAACTCGGCATTCATTAGAAACTTTTTGTAAATTTTCTGGCAAGTCGACAAGAATTCCACGTGGTATTTCTTGGTGTTCACCATTTTTGTGCATCCATGCGAAAAATTCACGCTCGGGGCCACGGCAAAAAAGCTGCCGGTCTTTGCCTTTTTCTTTTAACAAATCACCAGTCACGCGCGCAGCACTTGGTAATAGATTTTGTTTGGGTGCGTATTTTTTTTGAACGGCGAAAATATAACTGACCGTGAGCGTGTGATTTTTCATGGGCAAATGATCTTCAATTTTATGCATCCACTCTGGCAACTGAGTGTGAACGCGGTCGTGGCACCAATCATTTTTTGATTGATGTAAAAGTGGACACGGAAGTTGGTGGGTGCAAGGGGCCAGGATATGGTAACCTTGTCCTAACATTTGCTCACGCAGTTGCATTAGCTTGCGACCATCTTGCTGTGTAGAGGGCTCGATGATAAGCAATGCACGGCTTTCCCATGCCCAGGCGGGTAGTTCCTTGAGCTCGGTGAGTGAATATGAAAAACAAGACAGTGTGGGTGATGCTTGGATTTCACTTTTCAGTGGCGGTTGTTGAAACCAATTGTAGCGATCTGCCTGTGGGTCGAATTGGCGTACTAATTTTTGTGGTGCCATTTCGTGTTCGATCAGTCGCAAATTATAGCGATCATTGATCAGCAAACGTGCAGCGGTGGCAAGGCCTGCCCCGAAATCAACGACTTGCTTTAGTTCGATGCGATCTAAATCTTTTTGAATATGATCTAATACACGGACCACACGCAGCGAATTTAGTGGTAAATAATAAAATACATAGGCCTGTTGGGCCCAAGTTTTTTCCCATGGGGTCGAACTATCGGGGGATTGAATAAAAAAATCAGAAAGCTGCAAGATGTTTTGTGCGATCTTGCGTTGGTCTTTTTCTGAATTCAAATTGAGTCCCCAATGTTGGGCCGCTTTTTCGCAAATTTCTAAAATAGCAGGATGCATAGGGCCTCTTTAAAGTTTCAAAACTTGTTCAGGAGTGATCTGCAGCATGCAGTTATCAATATTTTCGGATGCGATAATTTCAGGGACCAGAATTTGTACATGTTCCCCACGAGCAGCCCAGCGCCGTGGGTGTTGAACTTTGATTGGTGAATAAAGACCAATGACTGAAGTTCCAAGGGATGCCGCCATATGCGCAACTCCTGTGCTGGGTACAACAACCCATTTTGCGTTTGCAAGCAGAGTCAGAAGCTCAGGTGCCGTGAGTTTGCTTTGCAGGCAGCGCACGCGTGATTCTTTTGCAAAGGTCTTCTTAATTTCAGTAAGCCATGGTTCGTCTGCGGCTGTGCCCGTCAATACGATGGTTTCACGTTTGATGAGTTCATGAATATACTGAATATAATTTTGAACGGGCCAGTTTAATGCAGAACCCGCCATGCCTGGATGAACAACGACATAATTTTTTTCTTTTAAATTATGAATTTTAAAAAGCTCTGGATTTTCGTGTGCTTTCAATTTTAAAATGGGCGTTGGCATTCGATTTTGTTTTAGATCTAAGGCAAACTCTAATAGCTCACGGTTGTAATCTGCTTCGTGCTTGGTAGCATCACTGCGTTTTTGACGTAAACCTTTATTTAAAAACAAATAGCTGTGCCACTGACTGAGAACACCCGCACGGACGGGAACGCCACATTTCCACAAGGCATAGTTCACCCACCATGGGGCTTGAAAGCTGACAGCCACAGTGGGCTTTTCGGCTTTAACAAAGGCCATAAATGTATCTAAGGATTTTTTATCTTTGTTGAACTCAGCAAACTCTCGACGAGGTTGCGCATGATTTGGAACAAATGAAAGTCCGCGGGCTATGACCCATTTGACCTCAATGTGTGGACGTTCCACAAGGATTTGATCCACACACATGGTGCTGATCAAATCCCCAATTTTATCCAGACGAATCAATAATACTTTCATAATCTTAACGCTCCTGCGAAACCAAAAGGTAGCTGGTACGCTTTCCCATTTTTTTAGCGGTAGCTTTCGATTGTGGGGCAGGCGCAGACGAGGTTGCGGTCACCGTAGGCATTGTCGACGCGTCCTACGACAGGCCAAAACTTATTCGCGACTAGCCATGTGGTTGGGTAGACGGCTTGCTCGCGCGTATAAGGATGATTCCACTCTGGTTTCATCATCATCTGTGCAGTGTGCGGTGAATTTTTGAGTGGATTGTTTTCAGCATCCATCTTGCCGCTGGCGACAGCGTCAATTTCTTTACGAATGCTAACCATGGCTTCGATGAAGCGATCCACTTCGTGTTTTGATTCACTCTCGGTGGGTTCGATCATCAGGGTCCCTGCCACGGGCCAGCTCATGGTCGGAGCGTGAAAACCATAATCGATCAAACGTTTTGCAACATCTGTCACATCGATGCCGCTATCTTTTTTCAATCCACGCAAATCGATAATACATTCGTGGGCCACCATTCCAGATTTACCGCGGTACAAAACAGGGTAGTGGGTCTCTAGACATTTTGCGATGTAGTTGGCGCTCAAGATACTGACCAAAGTGGCTTTGCGAAGTCCTTCATTACCCATCATAGTGATATACGACCATGAGATCGGCAAGATGCTTGCACTTCCCCAGGGGGCTGATGTTGTTGCGCTCACACCATGTGCAGGTCCCGCTTCTGGAACTAGCGAATGCCCGGGTAAAAATTCTTTTAAGTGCGCAGCCACGCCGATGGGTCCAACTCCAGGTCCACCACCACCGTGGGGGATCGAAAATGTTTTATGTAAATTCATATGTGAAACGTCTGCACCCAATTCGCAGACACGGGTCATTCCGACCAAGGCATTCATATTGGCGCCATCTAAATAGACCTGTCCGCCGTTGTCGTGAACAATTTTGCACATCTCGACAATGCCTTCTTCAAAAACTCCATGGGTTGATGGATAGGTGATCATCAAAGCTGCTAAATCATTTTTGTGTTGTTCAGCTTTCGCTTTGAGGTCCGCAATTTCAACGTTTCCGTTGCTATCGCAATTCACCACTACGACTTCCATCCCAGCCATGACAGCGGATGCAGGATTGGTCCCGTGGGCCGATGATGGAATCAAGCAGATCTTGCGATGCGCTTGGTTTTTGCTTTGAAAGTATTTGCGAATAACAAGCAATCCTGCGTATTCACCCTGTGAACCCGCATTCGGTTGTAAGCTCACACCAGCAAATCCCGTGATGTCACAAAGCTTGTGCTCGAGATCTTTGATCAATTCGATCATGCCCAATGTCTGTGATATCGGTGCAAACGGATGCAACTTGCTGATCTCTGGCCAAGAAACAGGAACAAGCTCAGTCGTTGCATTTAATTTCATTGTGCATGAACCGAGTGGAATCATCGAATGAGTCAACGTTAGATCACGGTTTTGTAGAGTGTGAATGTAACGTAATAGTTCTGTTTCACTGTGATGCGAGTTAAACACTTCGTGTGACAAATAATCAGATATGCGGTTGAGTTGCGAAGGGATTGTTGATTTCACGGAGGCATCTAGTTGTGCCGCCGTAAATGCCGGAGCCACCCCTAGGTTGAATGCCGTGAAAATTCTATCAACAGTTGCTAAGTCTGTGGTTTCATCTAAAGAAATCCCCAGACGATTTTCTTTATAAAGACGAAAATTCATTTGCAAATTTTCGGCAGCACTTGCGATCAAATGCGGTTCGTGCGTCGTCACTGTCAAAGTGTCGAAATATGTTTTGTTCTCGACGTTCACACCCAGTTTTTTCAAACCTTCTGCCAAAATACCAGTCAAGTGGTGCACACGTTGTGCGATTTTTTTCAAGCCCTGAGGGCCATGGTAAACCGCATACATCGCAGCCATATTAGCGAGTAAAACCTGCGCCGTGCAAATATTTGAAGTCGCTTTTTCGCGGCGAATATGTTGTTCGCGGGTTTGCAAAGCCAAACGCAAAGCGGGCTTGCCTTGCGAATCTACACTGACGCCCACAATGCGACCGGGCATCAAACGTTTGTGTGCATCTTTAGTTGCTAAGAATCCTGCGTGTGGACCACCGAAGCCGAGTGGTACGCCAAAGCGTTGTGAGTTACCCACAACCATGTCTGCGCCCCATTCACCTGGTGGAGTCAATAGCGTCAATGCTAGCAAATCAGCAGAGGCAACGACGAGGGCTCCATTGCCATGGAAGGCTTTTGTCGCAGCTGAGTAATCTACGATGCTACCTTCTGTTGTTGGATACTGAAAGAAGGCTGCAAAAACAGGTTCTGCGAAATTATAGTTCGCAGGTTTTTCAATAATCATTTCAAAACCCAAGGGCTCTGCACGGGTTTTTAATACTTCGATCACATGCGGGTGCATATCGGGTGATACAACAAATGCGGTGGCTTTGCTATTTTTACAAAGACTATGGGCCATGGCCATGGCCTCAGCAGCAGCCGTTCCTTCATCGAGCAGTGAGCTGTTTGAAATTTCCATGCCGGTTAAATCTTTGACCATGGTTTGGAAATTCAAAAGTGATTCCAAGCGACCCTGTGCGATCTCGGCTTGGTACGGAGTATAGGCCGTATACCAAACTGGATTTTCAAAAATATTTCTTTGAATCACAGTCGGTGTGTAGGTGTCATAAAAACCCATGCCGATCATGGTTTTGTAAACTTTATTTTTTTTCATCATGGTTTTGAGTTGGGCGAGCAAATCATTTTCTGAAATGCCAGAACCCAAATCTTGGAAATTGTGCTTGCTAACGATCTGAGATGGAAAAATCTTTTTCGCCATTTCATCTAAGGATGAAAATCCCAGTGTGCCGAGCATCTGTTGGATTTCTTGATTTTGGGGACCAATGTGACGAGAGATGAATTCGTTTTTAGGGGAAAAATCAGCGTATTTCATGGGGTACCTCAGGGTTAAGAAAACCTAGCATAGGAGGGGGTGGCAATAAAGCCCGCAAAAGGCATGAAGCGTAGCGACAGGCTGCAAGGCCACGGGTTGGCTTATATTGGGCTTTTTTGCTAAGAATATAGACAGGAAAACAGCCCAAAAATGCCTTGGCACGCCTTGCATAAGATACAGTTTTGGGAGTTTGCCATGAAATCTAGTTTGAGAGCTCTTTTTACATTTTTGGTACTCAGCTTTTTGGGCCTAGCTGCCCAGGCTGATGCCGCCCAGTTCGAAGAGTCCACCTGTGCCTTGGCGACAACTGATTTTTCTTCGGATTCCAATCTGCAGATTAAAGTGGTGTCGAGTGTTTCAAACACGACAGGGTATACGTCTTTTTCGACGCTGATTCATAAAGATTTAGAAATTCGTATTGGTAAAACTGACAAACCTAAAGTCTTTGAATTGGCGAATGGCCCCCTTGAGCACCGTGTGCGTTTGTTTGGCCGCAAAGCTGTGATTCGCTTTGCTCGTCAGGCAACGATCAGCCGTGGCAACGCTGCGGTGAAAGTACGCCAAGCCAGTTTAGAAGTGATGAATGATCCGCCTAAAACTTTACTTTGTATTTATAGCACTTACTAAGGAACCTATGCCGCGTTTTTGGAGTTTACTGACAGCATTGAGTTTGATGACCGCCGCTTGTTCCGAGCAGGCATCCGTACGTGGAGAAGTCTTGCTCACAAAATCATCGGATTCGATTGTGGGCGGCAACGTTGTGAACGCAGGCGAGTTCGGCTCTGAATTCGTAGCAATGATCTACAGCGAAAACGAATTTGGTGAGCCTTCAATCTGCACCGGAAGTTTTATTTCTGAAACAGCTATCTTGACGGCCGCACATTGTATTCCAAAAAATATAGAGCAGATGAATGTTGTGTTTGCTGACAAGCCCTTTGTTTCGACTGAAGTTATTCGTTTATCTATTGTATCGACTTTGATTCATCCGAAATACAAAAAAGGACAAAATGATTTAGCGTTGATTCGATTTTCGGGTGGTTTGCCAGTTGGCGCTAAAATCCTTCAAGTGGCGCCACGCCCTTGGGTTATATTGAAACACAAACATATTTTTACCTTAGGTTATGGTCGTACCCAAGGCTTCGAGGACAGCACAGATTTTTCGCAAGAATTAGGAGTATTGCGAGGCGTGAATATTTCGACTAAAAATACTTTAGCCAAGGTTGAAGGTTTCTACACTGTTCAAAAACAGTCTGGCGTTTGTTTCGGTGATTCGGGTGGACCTGCCATCGTTGTGAATGACTCTAATCAACCTATACTTGTAGGTGTCGCAAATGCCGTGATTTCATCACCTGACATCAGTGACTTTTGTAAATACAAATCCATCTATCTAGACATTGGATTTTACACAGCTTGGCTGAGTACGGCTTTGAACACAGATCTATAGGTGTTCACAAATAGTAACTACATAGGCCAAGGTCTGAAACTGCACAGGTCCAGCTTGAGAGCCCCTCTCGCAAATGTTCCAATGTATACTGTATAAATTTACGAAAGGGAACCCTGTGAAAGTATTCGGGCGCATTTTATTATCTGCGGTCATGGCCTCTAGTTCTGTTCAAGTGCATGCACAAACTGCAGAGCCAACTTCCGAAATGGCAGAAAAGCCAGTCGTTAAAAAAAGAAAGCCCGCATCCGCGGCGCGACCGATT
>JANNCH010000470.1:0-3538 GCA_031386315.1 Pseudobdellovibrionaceae bacterium | reverse complement strand
GTGAATGCGGGTGGCGAAGGCAAACATCAGCTTCGTATTCGGACTTACTTACGTGAAATTTCATATGACATGATTCCTGTGGGTGAAGTCGTACGCGGTTTTGATGCTAAAGGTAATACTGTAAGTATTTCTAAGCTAGCCACTGAGTCCTATCAAATTGAAGTCAGTAAAGATAAAGCCATACAGTCCGAGCAAGTTCTAACAACGCAACAAATGCGCACCCAGTTTGGTGCTACCGCACGAGTTTTTGCGCCCCATGGAAAATCCTTTAAACTAGAAGTCAAAACTGCTTTGAATGACCAAATTTCAACGGCTAAGTTTCCACTATTAAGTGGAAAGCACATGGTGCAAAAATTAGATGTGACTTTAACACCGGACGAAGTGGCAGTTCTTTTTGCACCACTCAAAGGTCTGGATGGTCCCCAGCGCATTCAAGAATCTTTACAACGTGTAGATTTTCTCATTCAGCAGCTAGTAACAAAAAACCCTGATATTCAAGCTCGAGCGGAATCCATTTTTAATGTAATTAAAGAAGGCATTAGAACGAACTCGGATTATTTAGCAATTGAGGGTGCCACAGTTTATCACCGCACAGCCTTCGAGGCACAAAGTGGAATTCAAACGACCATAGATCGCGATCAAGGCGTGTATACTGGAAATATGTACACTGGAACTTCTCTCAAAAGCCCGATTCAAACTGTTCGAAATAATAAGCTTATTGAAACTGGCGAAAAAGATGCCCGCCATGTTGAACTCAAAGTTCCTGTGACATCTATTCAAAATACTGTTGGAATTATCTTCCATGACCCGGCCACAGCGCCGGCTGCGCAGAGTACAGAAAGAGACGCTAAAATATTGGATGCTGTGAATATTTTTAATTTCTATGTTAAAAATACAGATCACTCTGGCAAATTCAATTATATAATCAAAAATGGCGAATAGAAAATATTCGTGTGTCTGGGGACATTAACTTTTGACGAGCCCTTTTAATAAATGATTTTAGTAATGGATAATATAGATTTTGCTCAAGCCGCATATGCAATTCGTTGGGATCGGTTAAATCACAAAATTTAACAAACCAATAAATCATTGACTCAATGGTCGAGGCACTCATGCTTTTGTATCGAGGGTCTTTAAGCCTTGCGTACGAATTCAGATTTCAAATTGATGGCGCCAATGCCATCAATTTTACATGCAATGTCGTGGCCGTCTCGGGCATCCACCAGGCGAATGTTTTTTACTTTTGTACCTACTTTGACAACAGAAGTAGATCCCTTGATGCGCAGTTCTTTAATAACTGTCACCGAATCGCCATCTGCTAACAGGTTTCCATTTGTATCGCGAATGCCAGGTGCCAGTGCTGATTCTTCAGTGCTTGCGTTGTTTTGGACTGAGGTCGACCACTCAAAGCTGCACTCGGGACAAACCCAAAGACTCCCATCTTCGTAGATGTTTTCAGAACTGCATTTTGGACATTTTGAGGGCGATGCGGTGGCTTCCATAACAACTTTCTTTAGATGATTGAAAGAGACCTTAGCATGGCAAGGGGGCTTTGTGTTTCTATTGCGCGATGCACATCTTGATAAATCCGGGACATTTCTAGACCGCTGCCTTGATATTCGCTAGGCTTTTATTGTGGATTCAAGAAAAAGTTTTTTTATACTTTTAAATGGGCTGTTGTTGGGCTGTTTTGATTTTTCCTCTAGTGTAGCGCTGGCTCAGCGCAATTGCGTGGATCTATTGGATGGATGTATTAGGCGCTCCGGTATGGGGACCAGTAGCTCGGCATCAAGTCAGATCCGGCTGAACCCATCTGCAGTACCCACTGACGATATTTTTGGTCTTGAGGGGATTTTTTTTAAAACTGAAGTGGATGTTATGCTTGCCAAAGGCAATGGGCGAGTGGGGGCTGCCATTTCGCCAGCGAATACAGAATCCACTTTTTTTGGTCCGCCCTCGGTAGAAATTGATCCCATTTTTTTGAATCGCAAAGAAAAGTCAGAAAAGTATGAAAGTCAAAAAATCACCTTAGCGACCGCCATGGATCTTTATGAAAAAAAAGGATCAGGTATAAAGAATATTTCTTTGAAGCTAGGTCTGATGGGAAAATACAATAAGCAAACAAACTCGATTCTTGTGGGGGCGGGTTTGACAGGGGTTATGGGTCCACTTAATTTTGGTTACTCGTATTACCGTGATGAGACCGAGTTAAATTTTGTCGATGCCTACGGTCCGTTGGCCGATCCTGCAAAATCTATTGTTCGCTACAAAGTGCAAACTTACAGTGTAGGTCTATACTTAAATTCTTTGATTCTAGATTATTCCAATTTGAATATGTTGGGAGATTCCGCCGCTCGGCCTGATATTGTGAATCTTTACACAGCCAGTTTGATTTTGGGACGCCTCATTGTGACGGCCTCACGCCGTATCGAAAATTCTAGCGAGCCCGCATATAATTATGCGACCAATTTGCTGGAATACAATCGTGTTAAAGAAGAAACCTTTGGCGGAGTCCAAATTCGTGTGCATAAGCATCTTTCAGTCGGGGCACTTTATAATTATTATTTGTTGCGCGAATATTCTGTGATGATGACTTTGTTCTTTTAATTGTTTAAATTGGACCCATGAGAATTCGACAAATGGGTTTTTCGTCACGGTTAAAAGCACATAAAAATATTCTAACACTTGAAACGCTCAGATTTATCTCTGAGTATTTGGTGGACGGCAATGCGCGCATGGCAGCCCTGCGCTCGGGGATTCCTGAGACCTATGCGGCAAGGCAGGGGCAATGGCTTAAAAAGCAGCCAATGGTTGTTGCTGCCCTCGAGCGAGAATTGGATGATCAAGATTCACAAAAGTTACGTAAGGCCATTGCCGAGATCGAGTCTCGAATGGAGGCTTGTAAACATATTTTAGGCTTGGAAGAGTTATAAAAAAAGCTAGTCGAAATTCGCCTTTTTTGAAGTTGGACCCGCCAAATTTCAAAAGACGTTCTACCGCGAGAAACTGGCGATCAGTCTTTCGTCAAGGTAAAGTAGGGCGCGGCACCCACTAAGGGCCAGTTCCGTGAAAGCCCTGGCAGGGTGGTGATTTAGGCATTTATTTCTGCCATTGCATCTTATAAACTAATTTTATGTCAGAGAAAAAGCGTGAAAAAAAGTCCTTGCTGATTGTGAAGTCAGAAGTTGGTGGTTTGTCGGGCGCCGAGCAATTCCTAAGAAATCGTGGATGGCATGTTTTGTCGACGGTGAACCCTTCGGAAGCTATTACTTTGTTAGCAAAGCATCAGCCAGCCTATGTTTTGATCAGTGTGAATCATCCAAATAAAAAAATTCAAGGTTTGGCAGGGACTATCCGCGAAACATTTCAGTGCGGAATTATTTTGTTTGCCGAGCATTCCGATGTGTCGTCTTTTAAAATGCTCACGGATGCAAAGCCTCACTTAGTTATTTATCCTCCATTGACGGGGCCTGCGGTCGAGCGTGCTGTTAACAAAATACAAAAAGGTTATGTGCCGAGTCCTGAGTTAAAATCTTCG
>JANNCH010000437.1:0-1545 GCA_031386315.1 Pseudobdellovibrionaceae bacterium | reverse complement strand
CTACACCGCCTATCCGCATCCGCATGTGCCGTTGACCACCATCGAAGAGGTGTTGGCGTTGGCGGCATCGCTCGACAAGGCGGGCAAAACGATGCGCAAGGCGGGGCAGATCCTGACCTATCACAATCACGCCCTCGAACTGCGCAAGTTCGACGGCAAGACCATGCTTGACCACTTCTTCGACCAGACCGGCAAGCAGAACCTGCAAGGAGAGATCGACACGTATTGGATCCAGACCGGTGGCGGTGATCCGGTGGAATGGTGCCGCAAGTTGAAGAAACGCCTGCCATTACTGCACATCAAGGACTATGGCGTGAGCAAGGACAACAAGGCCGCGACCATGATGGAGATCGGCGCCGGCAACCTCAACTGGCCCGCGATTATCGCCGCGGCAGAGAAATCGGGCTGCGAATGGTTCATCGTCGAACAGGACATCTGCCCTGCCGACCCCTTCGAATCGATCGCAAACAGCTACGCCTATATCCGCGATCATCTGGTCGAAAAAACCCCGCCAGGACGATGACGCCATGTACCTGAGCGGATTCGCCGACGAAGCGGCCGACGACATCGACGGCCAGATCCGCGCCACCAAGGCGTTGGGCTGGAGCCGTATCGAAGCGCGCAAGGTCGGTGCCGGCAACATCCACGATCTGCCTGATGCCGATTTCGATGCGGTGTGCGCCAAGCTTTCCGAAGCTGGCGTCAGCGTCGACTGCTTCGGCTCTGCGATCGGCAACTGGAGCAAGTCGATCACCGGCGATTTCTCCATCTGCTTGAGCGAAGCCAAACGTGCGGTGCCGCGCATGCAGCGCCTGGGGGCGACGCAGCTCCGCCTCATGAGCTATCCGCCGGTGCCCGGCCGAGCCATCACCGATGACCAGTTCGAAGGCGAACGCTGCAAGCGTCTGCGCACCCTGGTCAAGATCTTCGCGGACGGCGGCATTCAGGCGCTGCACGAAAACTGCGCCAATTTCGGCGGCCTGGGCTGGACCTTCACTCAACGGCTGTTGGATCACGTGCGCGGCCTCAAGTTGGTGTTCGACACCGGCAATCCGGTGACGAGCGAGGATCACTCCGCACCAGCCGGGCCTGATGGTCGGCGCAATCGTCAGTCGTCCTGGGAATTCTACCGTCAGGTGCGCGAGCACGTGGTGCGTGTCCACATCAAGGATGCGGTGTGGGATGAGGCCACGAAACAGGTGCGTTACACCCTTCCCGGCGAGGGGCAGGGCGACGTCGTGCGCATTCTCACCGACCTTGCCGCGCGTGGCTATGCTGGCGCCTTGTCAATCGAACCGCATCTGGCGGTGCAGGCGCACGATCCGTCGGTGGTGGCCACGGCCGATATCCGCTTCAGCGGCTATGTCGCCTACGGCCGCCGACTGGAAGCCCTGCTCGCAGCAATGCCGCGGCCGACATGAGTTGATCAGGGTGTTTGCCCTGGTGCGTTTGCTGGGTTCGGTTAAGCCCTGCGGCCATGTTCGAATGGTTCCATCAACTGCATGATCCCGAAGCGCTCACCCGGCTGATCGCGGCCAAGGGTCT
>JANNCH010000433.1:0-1589 GCA_031386315.1 Pseudobdellovibrionaceae bacterium | reverse complement strand
GATAAACCGACCAAGCAACCCCGCCTCACTCATACGCCGCAAGCAGGTTTCCGGGTTTTTTGTCGATTGCAAAATTTTCAGGAATAGTGTGTTTGCTTCAGCGTTTTCACGAAAATGATGATCAACCAAATGCAAGCAGCGATTTAGGGCACGCAGCGCATTGGGGTGAATGTCGAGTGACTGTTCTTGCGCGAGATGAAATAGGCTAATCATCGAAACGGGATGCTGTAAGAATACATCGTCCGACACCACGTTAATGCGCTCGCCTTCGAGCTTAAAAATAGATGCATCTGTGGCAGTTAAATTTGCCCAGCCCAGTGGTTTTTGTGGCTTACGTTTCTTTTCATCTTCGAGCAATGCACAAATAATGCGCGTGAGGCTTCCGACCATCGCAACCGACATGAAATAACGGCGCATGAATCGGGTGATGGATAAGTTCGGCGAGCTGTGGCGAAATCCCATGGCCTGCGCAATGGTGAGCTGCTTATCAAACGAGAGGCGGTCGTCGCCGTAGCCTGCCTGATAATGCATCAAAATGCGTACACGCAGTAAGAAGTTAGTCGCTTTGTGGAAGCTGTTGAGTTCGTCTTGTGTGAGATAACCGCGTTCGCACATTTCTTCGAGCGAATTGATTCGGTAAACATAGCGCGCCAACCACCACAACATATGTAAATCGCGCAGGCCGCCTTTACCTTCTTTGACGTTGGGTTCTAAGCGGTAACGTGAATCGCCAAAGCGCGAATGACGTTTGTCGCGCTCTTGGAGCTTGGCTTCCACGAATTGCAGGGCAGTCCCCTCAACAATTTCGCTCCAGAAGCGTTTCATCAAATGATTATAGAGAGTCTTATCCCCGCAAATCAGTCGCGCATCCAGCATAGCCGTGCGGATATGCAAATCATCCTGCGCAAAATGTAGCGCATCATTGATGGTGCGATGGGCATGCCCCACCTTAAAACCCAGATCCCACAATATATATAAAATGGATTCTGCGGCACTTAATGTTTCTTTAGAGGGCATATCCGGTGTTAAAAATAATAAATCCACGTCAGAGTGCGGGCACTGCTCGCGTCGTCCGTAACCGCCAACGGCGATGATAGATAGTGTGCTGCCTGCCGCGTAATATTCAAATAGGCAGGTGATGACGTGGTCCAAAATAGCCGATAAATGGGCAGTCAATTGCTCAGGGTCATTGCTGCGCAAAAATTTGTCTTTGGCTTCTGCTTGTGCTTCTGCCAACCAGCTTTGTGTGGTTTCTAGCAATTGCTTCGGGCTGTCCTGCTTTATGTATTGTAGTTTTTTCATAGGCCGTTATTGTAGCTTGTCATTTCATTAGTGCATCATGAATATTTATCTTTATCCCAAATCCAAAACCGCGCAAGCCATGTGTTTGATGTTACTGAGCATGGCGTCTTTTGCGTTGATGAATATTATCATTCGCTCTATCGCGGGGGATATGCACTCAACGCAAATGGTTTTTATCCGTAATCTTATTAGTCTGTTCTTGATGCTTGGGCTGTCGTTGGTAACGCAAAGGCGTTTGCCACAATTGCAGACAAACCGTTGGTCGGGGCATTTTTACCGCGCCTTTG
>JANNCH010000404.1:0-1797 GCA_031386315.1 Pseudobdellovibrionaceae bacterium | reverse complement strand
GGGACAACTACCGCCACTGTCCTTACCCAAGCACTTGTGAACGAAGGCTTGCGTCAGACGACCATGGGGATCAACTCAATGGCAGTGCGTACTGGTATGGAGCATGCTTGCGCAGATGTTGTGGAGGCTCTTAAGAAGCTTGCAACACCAATTTCAAAGAAAGATGAAATCAAACAAGTGGCGACCATTTCTGCTGAGAGTGAAGACATCGGTGCGCGTATTGCTGAAACTATCGACAAGGTAGGAAAGGACGGTGTGGTAACAGTAGAAGAGTCGCAGTCGTTTGGTATGGATGTTGAGTATGTAGAGGGAATGGAATTCGACCGCGGATATGTCTCTCCATATATGATTACAAATGCTGACCGTATGGAAGCAGCGTACAAAGACGCGCTTGTACTTATTACAGATAAGAAAGTGTCTTCAGTAAAAGATATTCTCCCGCTACTTGAAAAGCTTGCACAGACAGGGAAGAAAGAGCTTGTCATCATTGCTGACGATATTGATGGCGAGGCGCTCACAACATTTGTGCTCAACAAACTCCGTGGCGGTTTCTCTGCTCTCGGTGTTAAAGCTCCAGGATACGGCGACCGAAAGAAAGAAATGCTTCAGGATATTGCCATTATGACGGGTGGAGAAGTTATTTCTGAAGACACCGGGCACACACTTGAAAATGTAGAGATCGCGATGCTTGGACGCGCTGGTCGTGTTGTTTCAACGAAGGATGCAACACTTATCGTAGATGGAAAAGGTGGAAAGAAAGAAATCGACGCTCGTGTATCCTCACTTCACGCGCAACTCAAGCAGACTGACTCAAAGTTTGATAAAGAAAAACTTAATGAACGAATTGCAAAACTTTCCGGTGGCGTTGCGGTCATCAAGGTTGGCGCTGCAACAGAAACTGAGATGAAGTATCTCAAGCTCAAGATTGAAGACGCTGTGAATGCAACAAAAGCTGCCATTGAAGAAGGTATTGTTCCAGGTGGTGGTTCAGCACTTGTGCGTGTTGCAGAACAGCTCGGTGCGAAGATGACAGAACGTCATGAAGCAAAAAAGATTTCAAACGAAGAAGCCGTAGGGTATTCAATTGTACTCAAAGCACTCTATGCACCACTGAAGCAAATTGCAATGAACGCAGGGAAGGATGACGGCTCAGTGATTGTGGAAGAGGTAAAGCGTCACAAGAATAAGAGCGCAGGTTATGACGCTGCAAACGATATCGTTATCGACGATATGATAAAGGCTGGCATCATCGACCCAGTTAAGGTTACTCGCTCAGGTGTACAGCATGCTGTCTCTGCAGCAGGTATTCTCCTCACCACAGAAGCAGCTATCGCTGAAGATCCAGAAGACGAAAAGCCTGCAATGCCAAATCAAGGAATGGGTGGAATGGACTACTAAAGTCAGTACCTCGATAAAGAAAAAATCCGCCACAATTTGTGGCGGATTTTGCTTCGGGTTATTTCTGCTTGAGATACGCATGGATGTTGCTTACTTCGACGATGCCATAAAAGTACACACCGAGGTTGTTCATCCGTGAACTTGCCTCCAGCACTTTCTGCTCGATTGTAAAAGTACTTGGGATTGTGTCTCGTGTGTAATGCGTCAAAGCTATCTTGGCGCTTCTGCATAGCTCGTCTTCAATCAGCGACAGCAGATTCTCCCATGAACCTCCATGCGCATGAGCGGTGGGTAGCGCATCGAATGGAATTATAAGTTGTGCATCCACCCTGAAAGATCTGCCGTTTTCTGTGCACACCACTCCATTGTTTCCGATAGCAAAAGCGCTTTCGTACGCGT
>JANNCH010000509.1:0-2569 GCA_031386315.1 Pseudobdellovibrionaceae bacterium | reverse complement strand
GTCGGGAACATGATCGAGTTGAAAAGGCCAATAGAAACAACTGCCCAAACTGAAAACTGACCGTGGGTTAAAATAGTCAAAGCAAGCAATGCAACGGCCACGCTGCCGGCGATTCCCAATAATTTGCCTGGATCAAATTTTCTGAGCAAAGCGGCACCGATAAAACGGCCCACCATAGCGCCACCCCAATAGATCGGCATATAGCTGGCCGCTGTGCTCTCAGAGACATTACCGATATCTGGTTGAGCAATAAAGTTAATCAAGAAGCTACCGATAGAAACTTCGGCACCCACATATAAGAACAACGCGATCACACCATTGAAGACGTGTTTATATTTTAGAACTTCACCAAATGTGGTGTTCTTAGCGCTTTCTCGGTGATCCGTATCGCCCGGAAAGTTTGGTAAGCGGAATAAAAAGATTCCAATAGCTAACAAAACTAAAACTAAAGCTAAGAACAAATAAGGACCTTGAACGGCGCTGGCCTGTTGTACTTTGTACGACGCTTGTTCAGCTAAGCTTAGTTTTGCAAGTTCATTCGCACCCAAGACAGTCGCAGACAGAATTAACATGCTACCAAATTGCGGAGCCAGTGTTGTCCCCAATGAATTCAAGGCTTGAGCTAAATTCAAACGGCTTGAAGCAGTTTCTTGTGGGCCCAATAAACTAACATATGGATTCGCAGCCACCTGCAAAACGGTGATGCCCGAAGCTAAAATGAACAATGCTGCCAAGAAAAAGGGATAAGATGCAAATTGAGCAGCAGGATAGAATAGAATCGCACCGATAGCCGCGACCAATAGGCCTAAGCTAATGCTGTTCTTATAGCCGATCTTGGAAACTACTTTGCCGGCGGGCAAAGAGACGATGAAGTAAGCACCAAAAAATGTGAACTGAATCAAGGCACTTTGTGCGTAGTTCAGGTCGAATAAAGACTTCAAATGGGGTATTAAGATATCATTTAGGCAAGTTAAAAAACCCCACATAAAGAAAATTGTTGAGACGATAGAAATAGCGACCTTAATGCTGAGCGCAGACTTTTTTTCCATGGAACTCCTTAAGATGTGATCGAGCAGGTAATCTAGCTAGATTCGGTCCTTGGGTCAAACAATAGCGCTCTAAAGTTCATGCTACATACATAGATGAAGAAGAGGTAATTTACAAAGCGGTGGGCAATCAGTGTGCGGGGGCAATACTGTACTTACTACAGGCATGTTGCCTGCGACTGCAGCTAGAGTTGCAAAGATAAGGGTGGTTAGTAAAAGTGCGTTCATAGTGTGTTCTACTGATAGCGGCACTTGAGCAAGACCTTAAAGTTCAATTGATCTACCGCACCACACGGCAACTTCAGCTGACAGACTCGAGTACGTGCGTTTCATGAAAAATCCCGTCCATTGATTACAAATTTAGAAGCAGTGGCTGAAGCCACCGAAGATAATTCTCAAGAAGTTTCAGGATTGATTCGAATGATCGCAAGGTAGAGCAAACAGTATTTTGGTAAAATATGTCTCTATTTCTAGAGTCTATTCATTTGTATTCTCCTAAACCTTATGAATTTATTTCATTTTCAACGAAAAAATTTAAATTTTGCAGCTTTTGTAATCCAGTGTGTTATTGATCTGTTCATGAAAACACTAAAAATCAAAATCGCTCTTTTGTCTTTACTATTCCCAATATTTGCTCAAGCAGAGTTGGTGACTTGTATCATCAATGAATCTGTCGCCGGCACTACCACAGGCCAATCTACGTATGTGCTTGGCACAACAGTAGATCAAAATTTAGCTTTGTTTGAAGGTAAAATTGCCTCAGGCTGGATTGCTCAAAGTGGTAACTACACTGTGATCCAAATACAAACAAAAGCGGATAATCGCAACTTTTCTTTACGTGGCAAACAAAGAGTCGGTGAAGAAGTGAGTGGCATTACTTGCCTGTCGGATGCAATTACTTGTGTCACTGTCACTTGCAAATAATCTAGTCTCAAAAAAGTTCTTTAAAAAGCCCATGTCGTATTGTTACGAGCATGGGCTTTTTAATTTGCGCCTAAGCGGGAATGAGGGTTGATAACCAAGATTAAAGGTCGGCACTTTAACGGAGTGGACCGATTGACAAACGACAGATCAGCCATAAAAAATCTCTAGAATTTGATGTCAGCTAAGTTCAGAAATGCCAGCAGCTCACATGCGTAAAAAATTAAAACTCTCGTCTCAGTCGTGAAGAGTTTTAATTTTAAAGCGCTACGGCCAGAAATAAGACCTGGCACCCTAAAAAAGTAAGCGCGCCCACTCGTAAAGACCTACATAGCCTAGGTGAATGAAAAGATAAAAGCACTCAAGCCAAACAAGCATTGTGAAGCCCATAAATAAAAACGAAGGCAGCTTGGCCCAGATATTCACTTGTGTATACATGTCCGAGTCTAATCTTTCGCGATCTTGGATATCTTTTAATTTTCGAGCGAGTCCCTGAGCCAATGCAATTCTGTGGGATATTTCCATTTTATAAAAATGGACTGCGACCATGCGTGAACTTTCACCCACGTCTTCAAGGCGAATGACGATTCCGTAACAAGCCA
>JANNCH010000310.1:0-5925 GCA_031386315.1 Pseudobdellovibrionaceae bacterium | reverse complement strand
GCAATGGCCTCAACAGAGGTCACAAATTCAGTCATGATTTTAGGACGCTCGGGATTTCCAAAATTCAAACAGTCTGTGATGGCCAATGCCTTCGCACCCTTGATCGCCATTTGCAAGGCAGGGTAGAAAACCGCATCATAGGCACCGATCTGTGCATCCATAATCATCCAAGTCGGACGGCATCCAACGGCCATCGCCAAAGCACGCGAAGATGGCAAACGTTGAAAAGCCACAGATTGCTCAGCCCCACGAATAGTTCGTAAACCCACTCGCTGGTCATACTGACGATAGATTGACTTTTTAGAAGTTCCCATTGGTTGAGAAAGAAAATGCAAAAGCTTTTCTTTGAGATCCACCTTCATTGATAATTCAGATTCTGTTACACGACGCTTGGATTCCCAAGCAGAGTATTCACGCTCGTAGCGTGGTGCATTTTCAACCAACAAATCAGGATCGATGGAAGTAAGAACCTGACCTTGCCAACGCAGAGTGATTTTTCTTTCACTCACCACTTCACCAATTTTAGAGGCATCCAATCCCCATTTTGCAAAAATCTTTTGGATTGCAGCAAAGTTCTCAGGAATACAAATTAAGAGCATACGCTCTTGACTTTCAGAAAGCAGAATCTCTTCAGGCGTGATGGTCGTATCACGAACAGGAACTTCATCCAAATTCAGATCAAAACCCACTTGGCCTTTAGAGGCCATTTCAAAACTGGAAGAGGTCAAACCCGCCGCACCCATGTCCTGCATGGCTACAACGAGGTTGGCTTTCAAAATTTCTAGGCAGGATTCAATCAATAGTTTTTCAAAGAAAGGATCACCGATTTGTACGTTTGGTTTTTTTGCTTCATTTTTGTCATCGAAAGATTCACTGGCCATACTGGCACCGTGCACACCGTCTTTGCCGGTCTTAGCGCCCACATAAACAACCCAGTTACCAACACCCTGTGCTTTTGATAGGGCGATGGGATCGCCTTCCGTCAAAAGACCTACGGCCATGGCATTCACTAAAATATTTTTATTATAACTTGGGTGAAATTCTGTTTGTCCTGTGACTGTCGGCACCCCCACGCAGTTGCCATAGCCTGAAATTCCACGAACCACACCGTTCACCAATGTTTTCATACGATCGGCTTCGATATCGCCGAAGCATAAAAAATCAGCCAAGGCGATGGGGCGTGCTCCCATGGTAAAGATATCTCTTAATATTCCACCGACACCCGTCGCGGCCCCTTGATAGGGTTCAATAAAACTAGGGTGATTATGGCTTTCCATTTTAAAAGCAATTTTTTCGCCGTAACCCAAATCAACGATCCCGGCGTTTTCGCCTTCGGACTCAAAGATACTCGCATTGCGATAAGAAAATTTACGCAAATGAATTTTAGAACTTTTATAAGAACAGTGCTCACTCCATAAGGCCGAAAACAAAGCCCACTCAACACCTTGGGGCTCACGCCCTAAAAGACCCTTCATGCGCTCATATTCAGATTCATTCATTCGGTAGTGCTTTAGTTTTTGTTGGATTGCTTCATTCATATGAAAAGCCCCCCATCTTCACTGCCCATCCAGTCGAAAAGTGCACGCTCTGGATGTGGCATCAAGGCCGCTACATTTTTATTTTTATTTGTAACCCCTGCAATATTTTGCAAACTGCCATTGGGGTTCGTACTTGCGTAGGACCACCAAACTTGTCCGTTATCACGAATTTCACTAAGGGTTTTAGCGTCCGCATAGAAACGACCTTCGCCATGGGCAATGGGTAACTTTACATTTTTCTCGGACTTGGGTGCAAAAAATGGATTGCGATTTTCTAATTTCAACTCAACCCAGTCATCAATGAATCTTTGCGATTCATTACGTACCAAACCACCCGGAAGTAATCCAGACTCACATAGAATTTGAAAACCATTGCATATACCTAAAATCGGTTTTCCGTAATCTGCAAATTCACGCACACTACTCATGGCAGGACTGTGTGCCGCCAAAGCCCCGCAGCGAAGATAATCACCGTAAGAAAAGCCACCCGGAATAATCACCATATCCACATCGTCTTTTGCAAAACGATCTTGATACCATAACCATTGAGGTTTATGCCCCCGTGTTTCTACCATTGAAAAAATATCATAATCACAGTTTGTACCTGGAAAACGAAGAACGCCGATCTCTTTAGATCCACCATTCATGATAATTTCTCGATTAGATATGTTTCTAACAAAGGATTGTGCAAAACAAATTCAGCCATTTTTTGTATTTGTTCTCGTCCTGCAGATTCAGATTCTACGGGCAGTTCAATTTCGATGTACTTACCAACACGACAGCCGTTCAGAGAAAATTTATTATCTTTCAGAAGATGTTCAACTGCACGCCCTTGAGTGTCCAAGATCACTTCACGTGGCATAACTTTGACTCCGAATTTCATAATTCCCCCTTAAGTGCAGATTGCAAACGATTTAAAACTTCAATATAGCTTTCACGAACATTGCCTAGATCACGGCGGAAGCGATCTTTATCCATTTTTTCATTCGTAGTTTTATCCCACAAACGGCAACAATCCGGAGTGATCTCATCAGCTAATAATATTTGACCATGAGTAGTTCGGCCAAATTCAATTTTAAAATCAACCAACTGCAAATTTATTTTATCGAAAAGTTTTTGCAACAAAGAATTCACTTTCAAAGCGCGTTCTTTCAACTCTTTTACTTCTTTCTCTGAAGCGATTTCCATCATGTAAATTTGATCATCGCTAATGAAAGGATCCGCCAGCTCGTCTTTTTTATAGTAGAATTCAACGAGTGGCTTTTTTAAAACCAAGCCCTCTTCAATTCCTAATTTTTTTGCGGTGGATCCGGCTAGTGTATTGCGTACAACAACCTCTAACGGAATTATGTCAACTTTACGAATCACACTGAAGCGATCCTCTAAGTCTCGAACCCAATGATTTTCGACATTATTTTTGGTCAAGTGTTGAAAAATCAAAGATGCAATATCCCGATTGATAGGCCCTTTGTCATCAAAAGAGCCTCTCTTTAAAGCATTGAAAGCCGTGAGCGAGTCTTTGTACTCGATCAACCAGTTTTCTTCTTCTTCGGCTAGTTTATATACCCTCTTAGCTTTTCCCTCGTAGATCGGTGCGGAAAGCTTCATTTAGTCTCCCTTTAATGGCTTTCTTATGTTTCTTGCCGGTGAGTATCTCGTCCAACTCTTTGGGTTTAATTAGTTTACTTAATTCAGAGTCCTCTTCAATTTTTTTTCTTAAGTGATCCCCGTAACCCATTGAATGGCAAAGTCTTTGTACATGGGCATAGGCTACTTCACGGGCCATGCCTTTTTTTACCAAATGCAACAACACATGACTGCTATACAGCTGTCCCTTTGAGGCTTCGATGTTATCGATCATTTTCTTTTTATTCACCTGTAGTCCATTCAAGAGGACACTCATGCGGTGAGTGGCATAATCAGCTAATATAAATGCATCTGGAAATATCACACGCTCGACAGACGAATGACTGATATCACGCTCATGCCAAAGGGCTACGTTCTCGAGCGCACTCAAAGCATAGGCTCTCAAAAGTCGCGAAGCACCGGTAACATTTTCAGCACTGATCGGATTTTTTTTGTGTGGCATCGCCGAAGAACCTTTTTGCCCCTTCGTAAACCCCTCAGTCACTTCGCTCACTTCACTGCGCTGCAAATGACGAAGCTCGACCGCAAGTCTTTCTAGACCGGTACCTAAAATAGCCAGCGCTGTGATCATTTCAGCATGACGATCTCGTGGAATAACCTGTGTGGCAATGGTCTCACGTTGAAGTTTTAATTTTTTAGAAACCTTCACTTCCACTTGAAGCGGCTGAGCTGAATAAGTACCGACTGCACCACTCAGCTTACAAATTGCCATTTGTTGCAAAGCAATTTGCAAACGCTTTTTATTGCGGATGATTTCAGCTAAAAAGCCCGCCATCTTGTAACCAAAAGTTGTGGGCTCGGCATACATCCCATGGGTTCTGCCTGCACATAAAGTTTCAGCGTGCTCTTTTGCAATTTTGCGCAAACTGTTTTCTAAACGAGTGACGGATTCCAAAAGAATCACCCCCGCTTCGCGTACTTGCAAACTGAATGCTGTGTCCAGAACATCTGAAGAGGTCATGCCAAAATGGACATACTTACCTGCGGGGCCTACGTTTTCAGCCACACAAGAAACAAAAGCAATCACATCGTGCTTGGTTTCTTTTTCTAATTCATTGATTCGCTTTGTGCTAAATCGTGATTTTTCACGAATAGCCTTAGCAGCTGCGCGTGGAATAATCCCCATGGACGCTTGTACTTCGGCCACTGCGATCTCGACTTGCATCATCTTTCCAAAGCGATGATCTTGATCCCAGAGTATTCCCATTTCAGGTCGAGTGTAGCGTTCAATCACGTATTGCTTCCTTTTCTTGCCTGCATTTTCTGAAACTTTTGCAGACCTAATTTCCACCAATTCGCAATTTCAACGCGAATGCTATCTTGTTTTTCAAACATCACATCCCAAGCATATTGCGTCCATACTTCAGGACCATCTAAATACAAATTTCCAAACAAAGAGCGACCCCTAGGCACCGAAGACACTTCCGCAAAAACCGGGAAGCGACTAGCCCCCAACTGACTGTATGTATAGTAGTACTCTTGCGGATAGGTATGAATCTGCGGCGCTGATGAAGTGATCTTTTCACTGATCATAGCACACATAGCCTCGCCCCGATGGGTGAGGTACTCTTTATTAAAGCGCTGCACATTGGGAATGCGAATCCAAGCATCGAACTGGTCCGCTAAGGCTGTTCTTTGCAAGACCAACATATTTTCATGGGTCCACGGCGAATGCAGATCACGCATATGAACAATATGCAGAGGCAATGAATTGCGCTCAGAACAATCCGCCAATTTCACACGGTAGCGCACCCAACACCATTCTGGTTCGAGTGCCGCACCATAAAGATATTTTGCGACCTTTTCGTTAATATAATAGCTTTCTTCGCTGGTCAGCATCCAGACAAGTTGATCCGTTCTAAACAGACCTTGTTTTTCACCTAACAACTCAAGACCTGATATTGTCTTACCGCTACCAAAAGAAAAATCTTTGATTTCGCTTTGTTTAAGGACCTCAACGTTTTTATCCTGCAACCAGGCCAAAGAATTATCCAGACCCTTACGGGTTGCATTGCGAACATAAAAAGAAGACAACAAAGAAAGTGCCTTGCCATGGCGAGCGGCTCTTGCGCTTGGCACATAGGTTGTCGATGCCCACTGATGTGAAAAATGCACCACCCACTGGTTCATAAAGTTTTTTGAGTTGATTGCATTATACACCTGAGGATGTTGCGAAACCTCATTGGCATTACCCGGAGCCATTAAATTAAAAACACTTTGCGACCACTTTTCGCGGTCAAAATAAAAGCCTGTCAGTGGACTTTTAAATTCGATGGGCCCCTCTTTGAGCATCAAGGTAAAACCGTTTGAAACCTCTTCAAATGGATCTTCAGAAAAAATACGTTCTGTTTGCAATGGCGTGATTCGATCATTGCGAAAAAATCCGAAGGGACCTTCCACATCTTCAGATGGCCAAACACCCAATCTAGAACTGACATCAATCAACGTGACTTTAAGGCCTTCTTTAGCCAAGGCAGCTGCAAGCCAATGTCCTCGCCCGAAAGCAGACACCAATGTGACCTGTTGACTAAACTCCATTCGACCTCAATTCAGTTCTTAATTCCATCTACGAAATGCCTCGCGTACCATCGATTGCTCGGTGATTGAAATTAGAAATTCCGCGTCACTTAAAGTCAAAGACTGGCGCGGTGCTTTTTTCTGAAGAACAATAGGGCCCGCATCCATCTCAGGAATTACTACGTGTATGGTGACTCCCATATCGGCCTTAGCCTCAAAACTT
>JANNCH010000256.1:0-2319 GCA_031386315.1 Pseudobdellovibrionaceae bacterium | reverse complement strand
CTTCAAAATTTAATTCTCCGTTTATAAATGAAATTGTTTGAGCAAATTGCGGAATAATTGAAAAACTATCTATTAAAAACCAAATTTCTTTTTTTTTTTATTGTTTATACACAAAAAAACAAACGCGACGATAAAGAAAAGGTCATGACCATTCGTACGACCTATGGGGCCGGTCGAGTTTATGTGACGGCTGTTCACCCTGAGGCGCCACAAGACTGGCGCACATACTATAACGTCACTGATCAGGACGGTCTCGATACCGATTTAGCGACCGACATGGTTCGCTGGGCCACTAAAGAGTAAGTCTTCTTTCGCGCTGATCACGACATGGGAATATCGTGTCAGATAGCGCTTTGCTTTTTTTAAGTAGATCCAAGTCTAAATTAAAATGTACAACTTGAGCCTCATTGTAGCGACCGATTTGTTCTGGCAGATCAGCGAAGTGAAGATTTCGCGGAGTCAGCAAACAAGCCTGACCAGTGTAGTCTTTTTTTTGAACCCCTGTGGTTCCGGTCACCACAGCATAGCAATGGTGTTCGATGGCCCGCGCCTGCGAACAAAAGCGAACTCGCTCCAGGCCTGAGTGGTTTTCTGTCATTGAGGGCACTAAGAGCAAATCCACATTTTCACGGGATAGAGATTCGCTGATTTGTGGAAACTCGCTATCATGACAAATAAGAATACAAGTCTTCAGTCCCATAAAATCAAACTTGTGCAGTTGGTGGCCGTGACTCCAGTTCCATTCGACTTCGCCAGGGGTTAAGAAAATCTTTTTTTGTAAGATCACTTTGCCGTCTGGAAAAATCATCGGGGCCACATTGTAGATTTGATTATTTTCAATCACTGGAAAACTTGAACCTAAAACACTGATGTTATTTTCAGTTGAAAGATTTTTAAAAATTTGAATGTATTTTTGAAACAGGTCTTGTTCTTGTAGACTTTGCCATTGCGACGCTAGTTGTTTTTTGAAATCGATCAAGTCGAGGGATGCGAGCTCTGGAAATAGGCAAAGCTGAGACTTGTTTTGGACAGCTTGTTGAAAGTAGTTAAGATTTTTTTCAAGGAAGCGGTCAAATCCAAGGGCAGAATCGACCGGAAACTGAACGGCTGAAATTTTCATGGCTTATGGATTACTGTTTAGCAGTTTTTTTAGCGCCCGTGACGCCCGTGTGGTTGCGCCAGTTGTTTTGTGGATCAGTCTTGGTGCGGTTGTGCCAAGCGTCCCATTTTTTTTTCGGAAGTTTGTGAGAAACATTTCCGTTTTCATCAAAGATGTCTGGATCTTTTCCGCCAATAAAACCAAGGATTGTCTTTACGATTCCCATGCTGTGCTCCTGCTTAAAGCAATACCGTATTATGGGATTACGAACGTGTCAAAAAGTACGTTGTAATATTCAATTCTACGAGCGAGGATTTGCACAAACGTCGATGATATCAAGTCCACGGTCTTCAGATACGCGGTTTTTGCCTTTATAGAAGTTAAAACACTTCTGAGCCGCATCTTGGAAAGCATCTTCGTAGCTTTGAGCTGGTTTACGAATCTCGAGGGTTTGGCCGCTGAGGTTGTATTTAAAGACGTATTCTTTTTGCGTAGGTGATTTCTCTACCCATGCAAATGATGAGCAAGATAAAGCCATGATTGCGATAAAAATAAATTTCTTCATAAAGCCTCCTGATGTGGCTAGTTGTTACAGAGTACTAAAGCAAGGGCAGTGCCAGTGTTTCATTGTGAAGCGTGTTTAAAACATTGAAATCATTCGATAAAAACATCTCAATGTGGGACTTTTCATGATGGGTGTTAATTATAGCAAGAAGTGACGAACTAGGCTGGCACTTCCTTGCCAAGTGTCAATTGATTGGCTATGCCTGTGATATTATAGTCAGGTCAGTTTGGATACACTTCACGGGAGCAAAACATTAAATTAAAGCATCAGCTCCCTCAGTTTTATGGCTCGCTTTTGCCTTCAAAGATCTTGAGCATCGATCTGGAAGAGAAAAAAGCAACCTGTGATGTCTGTGCCATGGCTCGCCCTAAAAACCGCGCCAAAGTTCATTATCAACCTGATTTGAAGTGCTGCACATTTCATCCTTTTCTGCCTAATTTTTTAGTGGGCGCTATTCTGCAGGATCCGTCTTTGAAAGCGGGGGCAGAGGTCTTGCGAGATAAAATTCGGCGTCGTGAATACGCACTGCCCATTGGGATGGTGGCGCCGGTTCGCTATCAAATGGAATTCAATAAACGCAAAGAAAATGAATTCGGCCAACGCGAAGATTGGTTATGCCCCTACTTCAACCGCGAAACCAACAACTGCAATGTTT
>JANNCH010000205.1:0-2031 GCA_031386315.1 Pseudobdellovibrionaceae bacterium | reverse complement strand
ATACTCATATCCAATCACAACTGTATTGGGAATCTCACCTAAAAGCATGACACTCGATGCACCCGTTAAAAACCCACTTGTTATGAAGAGAACCTGATAAGAATAGTCACTACGTTGTAAAAAACCAGTGGGTCCACGCATGACAATCTGTGCTCCTGGTATTTCATCAGAGCTCAGGCGCAACCTAACTAGATCCATTCCTTGATCACTTGTAATACCCTGCATTTCAACCTGTGCCGTTGTCGAAGGCGAAAGCTTCAAGTTTTGCATCAAAGCATAGGTAGCCAATTTAGAAGTGAAGAAATCGTCTGCGTGAGAAATCGAATAAACCAACGAAATAGCAAAAATAAAAATTAATTTTTTCATCTCTATTGATTCTACCATTTTGAAAAGTAAATCCAGATCCGAATGACATTTTGAATAATCTCTAAGAAGCAAATGTGCTACACGTTCGAATTGTCCCATAAAAAAACCCACTGCGTATTAGGCGGTGGGTTTTTATGAACTCTGAAATAGAGTTTAGAATCTAGTGCTGCTCAGTTTCATCCACTTCAGCTTCTTGTTCCATGCTGATCACTTCGATGTTGTGGGCCATATCTGGAAGTTTATCTAGATACTGTTGCCACTCAGTTTTAGAAATCTCACCTTTAGTGATATTCATTTCAGTCATTCTAGTATCGTATTTTAAGTTCTGCATAGCTTTGTACAAAGACATGGATTCTCCCTTGGATTCAACGTTATTCTTAGCCCAAGATTTACCCAAAGACCAGCGTTAAATGTACACTGATAGCGGGTCTAATAGGCGCCCAGAGGCAAGGTGGAATATCTCAAATTTCGCGCGCAGGCACACTCCCGGTACGTCGGAGAGAGATTTGAGGCCTTCCAACGCCGCAGACGGGTGTCTTTTAGACCCGCCCGGTTAATTCCAATATTTGGGGCCCTTGCCGTCCACAGAGCCTCGCTTTTCATTATCGACGACAAGGCGCAAGTTGCGCCCTTTTTTAGAACGATTCTTTTGTCTGGTTGATTCAAAGCGCGTATACGAACCCTTGAGCTTCAGGCAGATATAGCCTGCCGCCAAGCCCCCAAGATGGGCCAAATAGGCCACTTCGCCCCCATTCACGCCTGATGTTACCAATGAGGCCATTTGTACAAAGCCCATGACCATCACGAAGTATTTGGTCTTCATCGGGAACAGCATGAAAAAATAAACGATGCGCTCGCCGAACAAAATCCCGTGGGCTAACATCAAACCAAAGACGGCCCCTGAAGCACCGATCACCGGTACAATCATGCCCTGCTGACCTGCCCCCGTTGCGAATTGATAGCCCCAGATGCATAGGCAATACAAAATCGCTGCACCAATGCCCGAAGTTAGATAATAAATTAGAAAGAACTTCGAACCCCAACGCTGCTCAAGCTCTGCACCAAAGAACCAAAGCATCAGCATATTAAACAAAATATGTGTCACTTGGAATGAATGCAAAAACATATAGGTGCCCAGCTGCCAGACTGAAAAGTCATAGAGCACTTTGCCCGGAAACAGCGCGAGGTTGCTTGTAAACGAAATTTTAAAATAGCCTTCGATAATTAACTGGAAAACGAACCAGAAAAAAACGTTGCTAATGACTAACCACTTCACCACAGGAGTGAATGGAACCGACATATTGAGGCTGACACCGCGATTATTCATGATTCTTAAAATAACTCGAAAGACGGTCGTATGTCTGCTCAAGACTTTCAACAAGGACTTTGGTCTCAGCAATCAAAGGGAAAAAATTAAGGTCCCCAGACCAGCGTGGTATTAAATGGTAATGTAAGTGCTCGGGAATACCTGCCCCCGCCGCAGCCCCATGGTTTAATCCTAGATTGATACCACCGGGTTGGTAAATTTCTTGGATGGCCTTCATGGTTTTACGTATGGTCTCGTTCAAATCTAAGAATTGCTCATTCTTTAGCTGCAATAGGTCGCCACAGTGACGAATGGGCAAAACCAAAACATGCCCACTGTTGTAAGGGAACTTATTTATT
>JANNCH010000485.1:0-5414 GCA_031386315.1 Pseudobdellovibrionaceae bacterium | reverse complement strand
ACTCGCCGTAACCGAAATGTTTTGTTAAATAAGTAAATAGACTGTCATAACCATACTGAGCATAAAGCTTTCGCTGCTCTATTTCTACAATATGCAATAGAATCAAATGCGTGATTTTTCTTTCTGAACCCACAAGCTTGGTAAAGTCTGAGATCAATTCATCATTGGATATTTTTTTAAAGTTCATAGCTATACCTCCATCTAGAAAAGCAATATAGCATGGGTTTTTCATAGAGATTTTCACACTTTTTATTATAAACAATTGCATCGAAATACCCGCTAAACTCTGGCTCTATTTGCTCTAAAATGGCGTGTATTTGAAAAATTATTCAATCATACGAAGGGGCCCAAAAAGTTTCTTCCATCGCATGTAATCTAATGCCTGCTAAGCTCAAAATACCCACAAGAGAATTTTTCAAATAAATTAAAAATAACATGTTGTTTAATCTAAGAGCAGAAGTGCTTTGTTATCTTTTTAAATGGCTTGGAATGAATAAGAATTTCTACAATTATTTTATTTAGAAGCGCAGGATTCGCTCTGAAAGACATGCATACGGATGGCCCCATTGTCGAATTCTGCAATAACAGCTGTAAAAAACACGTACCCCTCTCATGAAAAGAAGAAAGAAGTTACATCCTGTCGATTCGTTAGACAGCTGTTAAATTCTCACTAGACACCGACGGCTATTTTTTCTTCGTATCCATTCTTCTTCGATTTGGAGGGTATAGCGCCGGGTCTAATTCTTGAAGTATGAGGCCATATGTTAAAGCTGTTATTCCTTTTGCTTATTCTTATTTTGCCCTCAGCAGCCTTCTCGCGTGTGCCTCTTCAAAGCGGGCTCCTAAAGACATACGGCTTTAAAAAGGTGACGCCTCAAATGCTTCAAGAGTGTTTAGGAACATATGTGGCAACTTGGCCTGATCCTATGATTGATCGGCAGAATTCAACTTATAAGGCAAAATTTCGAGTTCGGATCGAAAAGATTGTTGAGAAGGGGCCTTTTGCAGGGCAAGCCATCTTAGATTACCGGATTTCGACAAGCAATAGCTTCAAGGTTTATGCTCAAATACTTCCAGATCGACTCACCGATGGTGGGCGTCGCCATGGTTTTATTAGTCGAGACAAAATGGATCTTCTATTTTTGAACAGTGGAGCTGTCGTTGCGCAGCTAACGGCTCTCAATCAAAGTAAGCCTATCATGGCAACTGTGGTTTTGAAAAAGGTTGAAGCGCCAGAGCCGGATCTCATGGGCGATGGCTATAAAAGCTCACCGAAAACCAACGCAGTCAGCGGCGGAAAATAGCGCCACCGTGCAGTCTTTATTTTAAAAGCTATTTCTGGCTTTTCGATTTGCCGTAAACTCTTCCAGAGTTGGCGCTTTAAGAAAGGGGTTAAATTCTTTTTCTTGAGATAACAACAGTGGATGAATCGAATCGTAATCTTGAATCTGAATGTTTTGGCTAACACAGAATTCGCTATTGGCCGGGAAGTAATCGTGCGTGCAGAAAATCAAAGTTTCAGGTGGCAAGTCTTTTATTCGTTGAAGAGTTTTGAACATTTGTTCGAAAGTTCCTTCGAATAAGCGGCCGCAGCCTAAGGCAAATACGACGTCACCTGAGAAAAGCCACTTCTTTGTAGGTATCCAGAACGCGATGTGTCCCATTGTATGTCCTGGCAGTTCCAAGACCTGTATTTCTAGATCTAAGAATTTCAAAGCATCGCCTTCGTTCAAATAATTTGTGACCTTCGGGATTTGTCCTTTGTTCTGAGTGGGCGCATATACGGGGCATGCGTGAGCTTTCACAATTTCATCAATGCCATCCGCATGGTCGTGATGGTGGTGGGTGACAAGAATTCCAGCGCATTTCAGGCCTTCTTTTTCTAAGAAATCCAGCACGGGTGGGGCGTCGCCGGGGTCTACGATCCAGGCTTGATCTTGGCTGTGCAAAACAAAGATAAAGTTGTCTTGCAGGATGGGGATTTTTTCAACTTTCCAAATGGCATTCATTGCGGTAATTGTAAGATGAATATGGAACAGAATCAGCCTTTTTCTAATCACTTTAAAGCCATTTATGGCGATCGTTGGCCTGAATTGATGGCGGCGCTGACTCGTCCTGAAAAGCAAGCCGCCCGTGTGAATCAATTTTCAGCTGAGGCCAAACAAAAATTTCCACAATGTCATGATATTCATCCAGATATTCATGCCCTCTGGCGAAACATTGACACTGAACCACAAAGAACATCCGAAGAACTTTTAGATCTCTATATCATGGATCCCGCTAGCATTTTTGCGGCAATTGCAGTGAATGCAACACCGGGCTGCCGTATTTTGGATATGTGTGCGGCCCCGGGCGGTAAAAGCCTTGTTATTGCCGAAGCACTTTTTGCTAACGGTGATCTGAATGGTGAGCTAATCACGAATGATCTTTCAGAGGATCGTCGTGATCGCCTTAAAAAAGTTTTGCAACAATATATTCCACGCACAATCCGCGAGCGTATTTGGATCAAAGGCAAAGATGCTGTGCAATTCGGTTTGCAAGAACCCAACAGCTTTGACCGTGTTTTGTTAGATGCACCCTGTTCTGGTGAAAGACATTTATTAGAAAATCAAAAGGCCATGAAAGAGTGGAGTCCTCGTCGAACGCAAAACCTAGCGACCCGTCAGTATTCACTTTTAAGTGCTGCTTTGCTTGCTGTTAAGTCAGAAGGCCGCATAGTCTACTCCACTTGCTCGATCAGTCCTGCAGAAAACGATGAGATCATTAAAAAGCTTTTGAAAAAGAAAAAAGACGAAGTGAACTTGATCGAATTCGATCCGCAGTTTGCAGAGGCCGAAAAAACTGAATACGGTTGGCAGTTCTTACCCGATCGCTGCGGTTTTGGGCCTATTTATTTTTCGGTTGTACAGAAAAGCTAGATTCGATTGTGCTACCCATGTGTGGCGTTTTACAAAATGAATTTTTATTGATCGCTTTTTTGACGAAAAGCATGTCTGCGATATTCTTCAAGTGTGATGAAACCGTAGGTTTTTTTACGGTACATTTCGACAACTTCTTGCTCGATTTCACTGATCACATCGTCCATTACTTGAAGTGGAATATTGGCCATCTTGGTCAGCTGAATAGTGTATAAATGCACAACCTTACGTATGAACTCTTGGGATCGTTCGCTGATGTTGTGGCACTCTTCGAGCTGACGGCTAAATATCTTGTATAAGGTGTCTTTGTTCATGCAAAATATATCGGAGCCTAAAGAATAAACCTAAGGCCGACTTACTATAGAGTTGAAAAATTAGCCTAAAGGGCGACAGAGGAAAGGCCTGATGAAAGCACTCAATATCCATGAACTCAGGACCTTCGCCCAAAATGCTGAAGATGTTCTCAAAAAGGGACGTCTGCAAGAGGTTTGGGTCAATGACCGGGGCTTGGCCTTGGGCTTTTTTCAGAACCAAATGCAGTGGTTGGTGATCGATCTGGTTCAGAATACACCGATGGTGCTTTTGTTCACAGAGCATCCGGTTTTTCAAAAATCTTCAAAGACAAAACCCGTCAGTCTTTTTATCAATGCCCATGCTAAAAATCTTTTTTTTGAAAGTTGCCAAGTCCTTGAGGCTTGGGGGCGTGTGTTGTTGGTGACACTGAGTAGCGGTGAAAAAAAATGTGAAATCGAAATTCAACTAATTCCAAAACAGGTGAATCTGCTAGTGCGCATGGGTGAAAAATCCATTAGCTGGGAAAAAGTAAAAGAAATGAAGCCCGCGCTTGATATGCCAGAGCTCGAAGAGCGAAGTCTGCGACAGATACGCGACGAGTGGGTTTCTGAACAAAAAGCGCCTCAGCAGGGTGTGGCACAGGATCCACTGATTTTATGGGAAGCTCAAAGACAAAAAGATATTCAGAAAAAAACCAAGGCATTGACTGAGATTGAAAAACTTTTATCTGAAGATCGCAGTGTCGAACTTTATAAACTGGGCGAGCATTTAAAGACCCATGGTTTTAAAGATTTGGCAGAGGTGTGGATTTCACTGATCGACAAAAAACACAATGTCAGTTGGAACATTGAAAATGTTTTTCGCAAAGCCAAACAATTTGAACAAAAAAAAGCCGGCACTGTTTTGCGACAACAAAAGTTGCAAGAAGAGATTCGACATCTGCAGACGGCTCGTTACCAAGCGCGCGTTAAAGCGCCAAAGCTAGATGATTTGATGAAAAAAACCGATGCCAAAGGCCGCAAGCTGCATTTAGAAAGCGGTGTGATTGTTTATTGTGGCAAGTCAGCGCAGGACAATTTGACCCTTTTGCGTCAAGCTAAGGCATGGGATTATTGGCTTCATCTTAAAGATTTTCCAGGTGCCCATGCCATTGTTCACCGTCAGCGCGACCAATTGGTCTCTGAAAAAGAATTGCACCAGGTGGCAGCATGGCTTGCGGCAGAGTCCTTGGCCACAAAGTCTATCACCGCAGGCGAAAAACTCGCGGTCGTTATCGCCGAGTGCAGATATGTCAAACCAATCAAAGGCGACAAGCTTGGCCGTGTGAATTATCACTCCGAAAAAACCTTCATCATTACTTACTGAGTGCTATCTTTAGCAAAGTGCAATTAGTTCTGCGTCAAGAGTGGCAACCCTTGACTGGTCAGCGAACGGGTTTAAAATTATTCGGGGGTTTGAACATGTCAAAAAATATGATCGAAGTGCGCGGACTTAGTAAAGACTATGGTCAAAGACGAGCGATCTCTGACTTGAATTTTGAAATTGCCAAGGGCGATGTCGTGGGATTCTTAGGACCTAATGGCGCCGGCAAATCAACAACGATGAAAATTATCACGGGATATATGGCCCCCAGCCATGGTTCGGCAATTGTTGCTGGCTTTGATGTGTTCGAAAATCCTTTGGAAGTCAAAAAGCGTATTGGCTATTTACCTGAAACACCACCGGTCTATGGGGATATGTATGTGCGCGACTATCTTCAATATGTAGCTGAGCTCAAGGGTGTTGCAAAACCTTCTCTGCGAAAGTTCGTGGACAATGCCATTGAAAAAACAAACTTAGGCGAAGTGCAGAATCGTTTGATACAAAATCTTTCAAAGGGCTTTAAGCAACGTGTGGGGATTGCCCAGGCGATTGTTTCAGATCCTGAGGTCCTCATTTTAGATGAGCCAACGGTAGGTCTTGATCCAAAGCAAGTCGCAGAGATTCGTGATTTGATTCAGTCTCTGCGCGGCCAACACACTATTATTCTGTCCACTCATATTTTACCCGAAGTTCAGGCCACCTGTGAAAAAATCATTATCATTCACCAGGGTCGTATTGTGGCTGAAGATCGCATACAAAATCTTGAGTCCATGGAGCAAGGTCGCAGCCGCTTGCAGATACGTCTTAAAAAAGACGCTACGGACTTAAAATCAGTGATCG
>JANNCH010000149.1:0-2840 GCA_031386315.1 Pseudobdellovibrionaceae bacterium | reverse complement strand
GGACCGCCAGAGTCACCTTGGCAAATCCCCGTCCCGGCGCTTTGATCAATTGTAAAAGTAGGACTCGTTGGATCATAGCTTATTCCTGTTGTCATAACTCGGCGTAGAACTCCGCCGTCATCAAGTTGATTATCTGTTAATCCAAAGCCGATAGAAAGCAGAGAAAAGCTATCAGACGTGGCTGGCATCGTTGTAATAGTACTTACAGAATAATTGGATGGACGCTTACCTTGGATTTTAATAAGTGCGATATCGTTTGCTGAAGCTGCACTGCCTTTGACATAGCCCTCGTGAATGAACACATCTGCAACGGACGAGTGCCTTGCCGACTTGTCTGATGAATTCTCAGAGTATACGATACGCATTTTAAAAGGCGCTGCTTTTATACAATGAGCCGCTGTTAAAACAATATTTTCAGTGATGAATGTCCCCGTGCACAGAATACGTTCGACAGGAAATATCTCTCGTCCATTTCTGATAAATCCCACAGAGCTAATCTTTGCTGCATCGACCAAAACAACCATTCTTGAAAGCTTTGAATCCACGATGACTTTTTGACCGCCGGCAATGCCTGCCTCTTCAGAGGTCACGACAGATCCACGTGAACCTTGATCAGAACAGGCCGACAAAAGCAGTTGGCAGCATATCAACATCATCGACAACTTCTTCATCTGTACCTCGTGGGGATCGTTCCTAGACCATGATGTTGCCATCTTCAAGACCTGTTCCAATTTGAGACTGACTATAGGGGTTCTGAACTGTTAATCTTTTAGATAGAGTGCCGATAATAGGTACTGATATTGCATCAGTGTATTGTATCACGAGGGAGTCAAAATGAGTCATAATAGAGGAACTACGAATAAGACAAGTGTTCAACTTCTTATCACTCTGTTTAGTTTGCTATACACTTCGGGTGCTAGTACCGCATTCGCACAAGGCACAACATCTAACAGTGGAGGCGGTCAGACAATTACGCTCGGTGGAAACAGCAATCTTAGTTATAATTGCCAGCAAGCCGTCAATGCAAAAACAGAAGCAGACAAAACAAAGTATGAAGCTTTATGCAACTCAGAACTAAATCAACCAAATTGCAAAGATAAGTTAGTCGCAGCACAAGCTGCGAAAAAAGCGATCGGCGAGGCTTGTGCCGAAGGACAATTAGGATCTGAAGCTGATTGCTTTGCTAAGGCATTTGTATGCGAGGAAGTCCCCCCTGTTGATACATCTGAGAGTAACGGTGCATTGATGAGCACCATAAATTCGATTCTCACTTCGCAAGGTATTTCCACTGGCGGAGCCAGCATGAACCCCGTTACTGGTCAGTCTGTCGTGAACAAATCTGACTACGACAAGACGTGTCCACAAATGACACGCGGTGAATACAGAGACGAGAAAAAGCGTCTAGAAAAAGAAATCAACGATGCTGAAAAAGAAGTTACAGACATTCAAAAAGATTTGATCAAAGAGGAAAAAGACACGCAAAAGGATATGGCAAAGATCACCAAAGATACACAAAAAGCCAAAGAAGATGCTGACAAAGCTAAGCAAGGCTTAGACGACGATCTTAAGAAGTCTGTCTCTGATATTCAAAAAGCACAGGCTGAAACCAAAAGTGCCATTGTTGAAGCTAATTTGAAGCTTATTCAAAAGCGCTCAGAACTTGCTAAAAAAACTTTTGACCAATCAGAAGCGCTTGCAAGTTTAAATAACGATGAAACAAAAGACGCCTGCGCTTTGGCTGCACAAAATGATTTTTTAGAACAAAAGAAAAAATTTAGAAGCTCACAAACTTTAGCTATGCAGAAGTGGATACGTGATTATGTTATGCATAAGTATCGCTCTTGCCTAGATAGGTTTGATAGACGTCGACAGGCTGTTGTTATGCAATATCGTGCTGACATGGATGATTTAACAGCTACTATTAAATCAGCTGAGGTTAGCTTAGAAGAAGCTAAGGGTTCAATCGATAAAGAGCAAAAAAATATTAATGATTTAACAACTGACACATCTACTCGAAAAACATTAGTAGACAATGGCTTGTTGCAAACTATGCAAACGGCGCAAACAGAACTTCAAGCTGCACAAACTGGCGCGCAAAAAACAAATATGACATTCTCTCAAAAGCAGCAAAAGGCACAAGAGCGCATCAATACAGCCCAAAACGAATTGAACTCTATGGGGCCCATTGAAAAAGCAGGAGCCAAAAGTGTGGCAGGTAAAATAGATGCCAATATAGGTGCCGTCGTAGCTTATATAGAAGGTTGCTCTGCTCAAGTTGATTCTTCGATGAAATCCACTAAAAAACTTTACGACGAGGTTCACAACCAAACAGGCTCAAGTGACTCAGGCAACAATCGGTCTAGATCAAACAGCAACTCATCCGGCGGAAATAATTAAGCAAGCCTTCGGGCTAGTCTGACTGGACCTCACCGTATCTGATTGCTAGTATAAGGGCTTCTCTAAAGGAGCCCTTTGTGTCTAATTTGTCTAAGAAAATTTTAATCGGTTTATCCGGTTTAATTTTGCTCACCGTTGTCGTGATTTATATTACCTACGCCGCCGCAAAAGCAAGCTTACCCCAGCTAATCACCGTGAAAGACTACAACCCACAATTAGTCAGTCAGGTGTATGATCGAAACGGAAAAAAAATCGGCGAATTTTTTCGCAAGCGCCGCACCCTTGTGCCGTTTGAAAAAATACCCAAAGATTTGATCAATGCTTTTTTAGCAGCCGAAGATGATCAGTTTTATCAACACAGCGGAATCAATTTGCAATCTATCTTTCGCGCTGCCATTGCTAATTTGCGCGCAGGACGCTCTGTGCAAGGGGGATCAACAATC
>JANNCH010000479.1:0-9904 GCA_031386315.1 Pseudobdellovibrionaceae bacterium | reverse complement strand
TTCTTAAGAAAAGCTAAGTTTTTGTCTTCACAAATAAGCAAGTCCACACTCTGTTGGGCTAACGAAGCTTCGGCTTCTGCTGACTGACTGACTATGTTTAAATCAACACCTGTTCCACCCAAAGCAAGCCTTGCTACCACTTGTAACTTTTTTTCAGACTCTAACAGCATCACTTTGCCGGCAATCCCGGATTTAGCGACGTTTTGAGATTCTTGCAATTCACGCGTGCTGATCTCGAATAATCTGGCTTTTTCGTTTGTTTTTTTCAGCCGTTCAGCCAGGATCACAGAGTAAATACGATACAATAGGGATTTGAAATGATCTAAGTCCTTAGGATGGACACCGTCGAAAGAATTCGTGTCGATGACGAAACACTCCGTGTCTTTAACAGTTGTAAGAGTTGTTGAAACAACACCTAGACTGACAACACTCATTTCGCCCATTACTTCGCCTGCATTTTGCAAAATGGTGACTACTTCACCGGCTAGGGATACTTCGACTTTTCCTGATCGCAAAAAATACAGTGATTTATTGGATGCATCGCCTTCACGCAAAATAACTTCGCCTTTTTTAAACGAGCGCATCGTGGTCATTGCCGATAATTGAAGTAACAAGTCCTCACTAAAGGATTTAAAGAATAGAAAATCCTTTAGTTCCTTAGCAACTTCCGCAGGGTGCATTCTCATTACTGTAGTATGAAATGAACAGCACGACTTGACTAGAATATGCTTGAATAAGGGCTGCGATAAAATAAAATTAAGTCTAATGTCGTGGAGAATTTTTTGTATCCGATCATGAATTTGTCAGACAATATTCAAATTCCGATGTATTACCTAGTGATAAGTCTAGTGATCTGCATCTGTCTGATTTGGCTGACCAAAAGAGTGCGCCAACAGCGCCTTAATATAAAAATAGCATTGGACACGGCTTTTATAATTATGGCGGCCTCATTGGTCGGCGCACGTCTGTTTCATGTTTTTTATGAAAGCCCTGAGCTCTATTTAGACAATCCTATAGCCATTTTTTATATCTGGAATGGTGGCTTTGTCTTTTACGGCGGCGCCTTATTAGCCGTGCTTTGCGGCTCGCTCTATGTTTTTTGGAAAGCACGTTCTCAATTGCACAAATATATGGATCTCTTTGCACCCGTAGGTTCGTTAGCCTACGGCCTCGGTCGCTGGGGATGCTTTTTTGCAGGTTGTTGCTATGGTAAGTTCTGTGATCTGCCTTGGGCGATTGCAGGTCGCCATCCAACGCAGATTTATGCCTCTATGTGGGAGCTCGGCACTTTGAGTCTACTTTTAGCGTTAGAAAAATCCCCGCGCAAAAAAGAAGGACAGGTTTTCTTTCTTTGGATCACTTTGCATGCCTTGGGTCGACTGATGATGGAGTCCTTCCGAGATGATTTTCGCGGCCCTAGCGTAGGACTATCGATCTCTAGTTGGATAAGCATTGCCATACTTGGCGCTGGCCTTGTGGGGCTATTTCACACCCGCAGAGTACTGTCTAAAAAATCTTAGTCCGACACCTTGATGATACGAAGACAGCCCTAAAAACATTGTTGAATAATCAATGGCCTGCACGCGATCGATCGGAAGCTTTAGATCTAGCAAACTGCAGCGCCATAGAATTTCTAAATTATTAAAGTCATAAAGACATTCACGACTTTTATACATATCTAGCAGGTCATATATTCCATCAGGATGGACAGGCAAAAAACCCGCAATCACATGAGGGGAAACCATCAAATGTGGGTTGTCATTGATCTTATCAGCATTGTAGTAGGACTGAATTTTTTGGATGACGGGGTCGTAATAACGTACTTCGCCAGCCCCTAAACCCCACATATATTTTTTATTAGACATGGCTGAAAACCATTCTTGATCTGCCTTTTGAGCACTCGCAAAATACTGATTATAATCAGCGCTATTCGCAACAGAAGAACAAAGGTAAGTTGAAAACTGCATGATGAAGCTAGAAAGATAATAATTTGGATGATCCGTTAAAAGCTCATGACCTGCAAAATTTTTATGAGGCAGAGTATTTTTGGGGTCCGCAAAGTGCTGATCCCAAAATTGTGTCATAGGTCCCATATATTTTTTTTTGTTCTCTGCAAAGCGCCCCATGCAAGCGACTAAAACATATTCATTAAATACTTTAGTACGCCCCAATGGTTTTGAGTATTTATAATCAAAGTTAAGAAATAATTCGCCTTTTTTAAGATCCGCAACTGCTGTACCCCAATCGACTGAAAATAGTATGCGATCTGCTAAAGCTTTTATTTCTCCGTTTGTATCTTTACCAGAGGCCGAGAAGTAATTAGCAGCCAGCTGTGCGCCAGCAACCAAAATGGCCGTATCGATTGTTGAAAACCCGTCCACGACAGTTAGAAAATTATCATCGCCCGTTGAAACCTCGAACCAATGTCGAAACCAACCATCGATGGATCGCTTGCTGATGTATGGAACACCGTTGATCGAGCCCATACCCAGAACGAAGCGTAAAGTTTGCAATGCTTTTTCACGGGCATTTGGCTCTGTCCCAACAACATCAGCTAGTGATAGCGCAATCAATCCCATACCCGTCGCTGCTACCGAGCTACTCGTATTGACGGATTTACTATGACCGATGTAGAGCGAATCGTAATACTGACCAGAGCTCGCGTGGCGCAGATACTGATTGTAAAATTGTAGACTGTCAGACAAAAGTTTTTCGTAAATCTGCTGATCTGATAATGATAATTTTGTAGGTACTTGCGAAAACGCCGCTGGCTGGCGGTCCGCATGCGCGCACCCCAGCAACAGACCCCAACAGCCAACCACCAAAAAGAAAATTTTCATTAGCATCTACTCTAAATGTAACCGATGTATTAAGATTTTTTATGTATTACCGAATGACCCCGACCTGTCCTTGACGAAAGTCGAGTGCCTTCACCGGATCTTTTAGTAAAAATTTCGAAATGAGCCCATCACGAAATCAATTCGCAATGGGCTAAGTGAGTAAATTAATATTGTTAGATATTTTTACTTACCATAGCTTGACTGCGGTCCATAGCAAAGTGAAAAAATCTGGAGCATTTCTGACTCGACAATTTGGGCCTTCTCTTTTATGTCACTGTCGCATCCTTCAACAGATCAGACTCAATACGATACATCTCAGTATGGAACAATTATAGCAACGTTTCTAACGTAATTAAAAATCTAGTTCGTTTGCTGTGGTGGTTTGGTGAAGCTTTGTGCTTTGTCTCTATTTGTCTCGTTTCGAGATAGGGACACAAATTGGCTTCCATTGTCAGACCATGATCACTGCGCTGTTGCCAAAGCAAATACAATTGCTTTTGAGGCAAATTCTTTTTGGCACAACTCGTGTACTACTTACCTTGTGTACGGGTCCCTCACGTTTTATCCAGGCCCTTGAAATTTATTTTTCGAGCATCGTAAAGAGAGGCTTTTATGAAACGCATTCTATGGACATTCTTAGCTATCTGTTCAACCAGCTTTTTGTTGGCCTGCAGTAAAGGCAGCGACAATAATACTGTCACTGGCAACTGCCCAGTCGGTTCAACTTTAAATAGCTATGGCCAATGTGTGAATAGTTACGGACAAGTGATCGGACTTGATCCAAACGGCTATAACAATAGCAGCATTCTTAGCTACTTCGCTGACAACTGGTCAAGCCAGCGCTCTATCACAATAACAGATGCCACTGCCTACAAAGAATTCTTAAGAACAACTATGGGTGTCTGTGATCGTTTGCAAAATACTGGCGGCACTGCTAGCTGCCAAAGTTGGGTGAACGGTGGACTTGATGTGATTATGATGTCACCAGATACTTCTGGTCAAAATATGAATATCACATTCCGCGCTTGGCCGAACATCAGTCAGTATGGATATTACAGTTATCAATCACCAGGTGTTGCCGGAGCCATCGGTGCTTTCTTTGGTATCCCGTACCAAGTAAACGCAGGCGGTTACTTCAATCCAATGAGTAAAAATGATTGGACCGTCAGCGTTGTGAACAACTCACAGGGTTTTGAAGCACGCTCGTATGGCCCTCTTTATTCAGTAGGTAACAGATCACTTATTCAAGTACGAGTTGATCAAGGCAAACTGGGCGATGGCTCTTTCACAGTGAAGTTTGGATTCCCGAACTGTGTTCAAGATAGCACTCACTCATGCAGCGGCCAGGCCGGAGTATGGTTTGCACAAGGTACTTTCAAACGTTGCCAAACTTCTTATTGCTCTACAGGCTTGTGGTAATAATTTTTGGTAATATGCTCTCTGCGCGCAGATTACAGGAACATACATAACTCAAAACTGAAGCAAGTTGCGTGACTTTGTCGCGCAACTTTGTTAGTTTAGAAATATGGAAAACAATTCCAATCCACCCAAACCTAGAACCGTCAGATGCCCTGAGTGCGGGCAACCTGCGGTGTATGCTCCCGAAAATGCCTTCAGGCCCTTTTGTTCAGAGCGTTGTCGCCTGATTGACCTTGGCCAGTGGGCCGAAGAAAGCTACCGCGTTCCAACAGAGGACTCTTCAAGCAATACTTTAAATGATGAAAATTTAGATGACGAATAAGTTCTATTAAAGCGCTATCTCTGATTTATTTTCACATTACAGTTGACGAATTATTTTTTTTGAACTCTGATAGGGCTGTCATTGGATGACGCTCGTTTATCATCAAGATTTTATACACAACACATGACACCATGAGGAGTCAAAATGAACAAAGCACAATTGATCGAAAAAATCGCTACTGAAACTAAAGTTTCTAAAGCACAAGCTGAAGCAATCCTTGATTGCACAGTTGATAACATCAAAAAAGCCGTTAAAAAAGGTGACGATGTTAAACTAGTTGGTTTCGGAACATTCACTAAAGCTAAACGCAAAGCTCGCGTTGGTCGCAATCCACAAACTGGTAAAGCAATCAAAATCCCAGCTGCTTGGACTCCAAAATTCCGCGCTGGCGCAGAATTCAAGTCTCTAGTTAAATAACATCCATCTTGCGATTTTTCGCATTTACTGGAAATATAAAAGGCGCCTACCAAGGCGCCTTTTGTTTTTGTCCCAAGGGAGTTTCTATGAAGAGAATTGGTGTTTATACGAGTGGCGGCGATGCCCCAGGAATGAATGCGGCTATTCGTGCGGTAGTACGAATAGGTATCTCTAAGGGACTTGAAGTTTACGGGATAACGAGCGGTTACATCGGAATGATCGAAGATCAAATTTATCCACTGCAAATTCGTGATATGGCTAACATTATTCAACGTGGTGGGACTATTTTAAAAACCGGACGCTCTCTAGAATTCATGAAGCCTGAATTTCGCGCTAAGGGCGCTGCGAACTTAAAAAAGCATGGCATCGAAGGACTTGTGTGTATTGGCGGCGATGGCTCTTTCCGTGGAGCCCATGCTCTTTGGGAAGAACATAAAATTCCGTTCATCGGTATTCCGGGCACAATTGATAATGATATTTTCGGTAGCGACAATACCATTGGTTTTGACACCGCAGTTAATACAGCACTAGATGCCATTGATAAAATTCGCGACACAGCGGCAAGCCATGATCGTTTGTTTATCGTTGAAGTTATGGGACGTAACTCTGGATTTATTGCTTCCCATGTAGGTCTCGCAGGCGGCGCTGAAGATATTTTCACACCGGATGGCAATACCACTGTGGATAAAGTCGTGGATCGCATCCATGATTCTATTCAACGTGGAAAAACTAGCAGCATCATTATCACGGCCGAGGGACAAAAACCGGGACGTGCCTATGATCTTGCTGAATCAATTCGTAAAAAGTCAGGAATGGATGCGAAAGTTTCTATTCTTGGTCATCAACAGCGTGGGGGCTCGCCCACTGCTTCGGATCGCATCTTAGCAAGTCGCATGGGTGCTGCAGCAATTGAATGCCTACTTGCTGGAAAAACAGACATCATGATTGGAACCGAAGGCAATAACTTGGTCGAAGTTCCACTCAAAACAGCGATCGAGAATCATAAAAAATCACCATTGGACCTAGTCGCCTTAGCCAATGCACTTTCTATGTAAATGATGCCTGACTTGCCGCGCCGAGTGGTGTCTTTAAGCTTTGAAAACATTAGAGTTTAAGGCTTGGAGGAATATACATGAAAGCTTTTTTGATCTCGATTCTTTTGGTCGTTCCGATTCTGTTCGGTTGCACAAATAATAGCAATGAAATTTTAGTCGGTGAATACGACTCATTGACCGGTGGCGAGGCAACTTTTGGTATCAGCTCGAACAAAGGTGTTCGCATGGCCGAAACCGAAATCAATGCTAAAGGCGGCATCAAAGGCAAAAAAGTAAAAGTTATTGTTTTAGATGATCAAAGCAAAAATGAAGAGGCTGCATCTGCTGTCACTCGTTTGATCACACAAAATAAAGTAATTGCTATCATTGGTGGTGTTGCCAGCGGACGAAGTAAAGCAGCGGCTCCGATCGCTCAGCTTCATAAAATCCCATTCGTATCGCCTTCTTCAACAAATCCTGATGTCACTAAAATCGGTGATTATATTTTCCGTATTTGCTTCATCGACCCGTTTCAAGGTTTAGTGATGTCTAAATTCACAGTAGAAAATTTGAAACTTAAAAAGGCTGCGATCTTACGTGATGTAAAAAATGACTACAGCGTGGGTCTTGCAGATGTGTATGCAGCTGAGCTGAAAAAAGCCGGTGGCGAAATCGTAGCAGATGTTAGTTACCAATCAGGTGACATTGACTTCAAAGCACAACTTACACAGATTCGCTCTAAAAACCCAGAGGCAATTTTCATCCCTGGTTATTACACAGAAGTGGGCTTGATCGCTCAACAAGCTCGTCAATTGGGAATCAAAGCGGTTCTTTTGGGTGGCGACGGCTGGGATAGCGCAAAACTGAGCGAAATCGGAAAAACTGCCATCAACGGCAATTATTTTTCGAATCATTATTCCACTGAATCAACAGATCCACAGGCCACAGAGTTTATCAAAAAATACAAAGCGATCTACAACGAAACTCCTGATTCATTGAGTGCTTTGGGTTACGACGCTGCTCATATTCTTTTTGCAGCTATGGAAAGAACAACAGAACTTACTTCTGAAAATATCCGCAACGAACTTGCAAAAACAAAAGACTATGCAGGCTCTACTGGAAAAATCACAATGAATGAACAAAGAGATGCCGTGAAAAGCGCCGTGGTTGTTCAAGTCGAAGGTGAAAATCGTAAATTTGTAACCTCAATCAGTCCATAATCCGTTCGGTTAAAGGGGTTATCACTTGCAGGATCTTGTACAGCATATAATTAATGGAATCAGCCTTGGGAGCATTTATGCTCTCATCGCTCTTGGCTACACAATGGTTTACGGCATCCTGCAAATGATTAATTTTGCACACTCGGATGTTTATATGGTGGGGGCTTTTTCTGCTTACTATGTTGCACGTTGGCTGCACATTGATACCTCACCAGGCATCAGCACTTTGGTTTTACTTATCGCTACCTCGATGATTGCTTGTAGCATACTCGGTTTCTTAATTGAGCGATTGGCCTACCGTCCCCTCAGAAAAGCGCCGAAATTAAATATTCTCATCACCGCAATCGGTGTCAGTCTTTTTCTTGAATATTCAGGCCAGTTGGTTTTTGGTGCAAATCCAAAAGTTTTTCCGGAAGTGATGACGGATTCTGTTTTATTTTCTTTCGGCAATGCCGAATTGAAATCTTTCGATGTGGCAGTATTTGCCGTTGGTATTGTGGCGATGATCGCCCTGCATTTTTTAATTCATAAAACAAAAGTTGGCAAAGCCATGCGTGCAGTCAGCACCAATGCCACTGTCGCCGCCATGATGGGCGTGAACACGGATCGTATTATTTCTTTCACCTTTGTTGTTGGCTCAGCACTTGCGGGTATCGGCAGCGTATTGGTGGGAATGAAATATCCAAAGATCGAACCTTTGATGGGGATGATGATTGGCTTGAAGGCTTTCGTAGCCGCGGTTCTGGGCGGAATTGGCAGCATACCGGGTGCAGTTATCGGCGGAATGATCATGGGTCTTTCTGAAGAGATGATCGTGGCTTATTTATCTAGCACCTATCGCGATGCTCTCGCGTTCGGAATTTTAATTGTGATTTTGATTTTCAGACCTTCTGGAATTTTAGGCAAAAATGCCATCGAGAAGGTTTAATATGAAGGCCTTTAAAAATCCACTCATCGCATTGATCGGTCTTGCAATTTTAGGCGCCATACTCAATGTCACCGTGAATGCGTATATTCATTTAATGGTGATGTTTGTCATGGTGAATATGATTTTGGCCATGAGTCTTAATCTAGTAAATGGTTACACAGGACAGTTTTCATTAGGCCATGCGGGTTTTATGGCTGTGGGTGCCTATTTCGCCGCCTATGCCAGCAGTCATTGGAATTTTATTCCTGAGCCCTATGGATTTTTAAATTTCTTTTGGTATGCCATTGGTGCGGGATCCGTTGCGGCTTTCGCAGGCTACTTAGTTGGTCAGCCGTCACTTCGCTTGAAAGGTGATTATCTCGCCATTGTGACATTGGGTTTTGGCGAGATCATTCGTGTGGCATTGCTCAATATCGACACCTTAGGTGGGGCCCGCGGAATGGCCGGCATTCCAGGGATGCCATCGTTTTTCATCGGCTTTGTTTTCTGCGCATTCTGGATTTTGGTTTGCTTCTTTACAATTTGGCGGCTTATGAGATCCAGTCACGGGCGTGGCTTCTTAAGTGTTCGTGAAGATGAAGTGGCTGCACAGGCCATGGGCATAAACACCACTCAAATGAAAGTTCGCGCCTTTGTGATTTCAAGTTTTTTCGCCGGCGTAGCTGGTGCCTTGTTTGCGCATATCACCAGCTATATCAGTCCATCGACATTTACGTTCTTAAAAAGTGTGGATGCAGTCATCATGGTCGTCTTGGGTGGCATGGGATCAATGACTGGCTCACTTGTGGCGGCGGCATTAGTGACGGCATTGCCCGAAATCCTTCGACCACTGCAAGAGCTTACAGGTGTCGATTTGCGTATGGTGATTTATTCATTGATGCTTATTCTGGTGATGATTTTAAAGCCTAAAGGTCTATTTGGCGGGACAGAACTGAATACTTTATTCAGTAGCTTATGGAGGAAATATGTCCGACGTTCTTCTTGAAGCGCGCAAAATCACCATGAAGTTCGGCGGCCTAACCGCCGTCAGCGAATTGGACATTTCGATTCGTCGAGGACAACTATTTGGTCTGATCGGCCCTAACGGCGCCGGCAAAACAACGGTCTTCAATATGCTCACAGGTGTCTACCAACCGACATCGGGTGAAGTTTTTTTAGATGGCCAATCCATCAAAGGCAAAAAGCCCTTCGAAATTTCACACATGGGCGCTACCCGTACTTTTCAAAATATTCGTCTATTTAAAGAACTGACCGTGTTAGAAAATGTGCTCATCGCTACCCATCAACATGTTCAATACGGATTGATGGCACCCATTTTACAGACTAGTAAGTTTTTTGCTGAAGAAGCCCAACAATCCAAAAAAGCCCTCGAACTTTTAAGTATTTTCAATTTGGACAAAAAAGCTAACGAAATATCTTCTTCGTTACCCTACGGTGATCAACGCAAATTAGAAATCGTGCGTGCTTTGGCCACAGATCCTAAAATTATTTTGCTCGATGAACCAGCCGCAGGGATGAATCACCAAGAGACTCATTCTTTGATGGAAACCATCGCGAAAATTCGTAAGGACTTCAATCTGACTGTTCTACTGATAGAGCATGACATGAAATTGGTCATGGGTATTTGCGAAAATATTATTGTTCTTGATCATGGTGTAAAAATTGAAGAGGGCGTTCCGTCAATCATTCAAAAATCTCAAAAAGTAATTGAAGCCTATCTCGGA
>JANNCH010000041.1:0-1875 GCA_031386315.1 Pseudobdellovibrionaceae bacterium | reverse complement strand
TGCTCGCCAAATACGCCCACACCGTCACGAGAGTGTCGCTCGATGCAGTGACGAATGCGGAGTTGAAGTTGTGATAGAAAATCTTAAACAATTATTTTATGGCTAATATCCACGCAAAAGAACACGCAATAAAAGAGGCTTTCAGTGATTTGCACGCCTACCGAATCCCTCCATATCAGCGCCCATACAGTTGGGGAGTGGAACAAACGTCAGCACTAATCAATGACTTGTTAATTGCCGCCAGCGGATTCTCGCCGAAGAATATAAAATCGCAACCAACACCATATTTCCTCGGCAGCATTGTTCTGATAAAAGATGAAAAGTCGCCGGATGCCGATGTAATTGACGGGCAACAGCGGCTAACAACATTGGCTCTCCTTTTGTCTGCCCTGCGCGTGTCTTTCACGGACGCCAAACGACAAAAAACATTTGGCGAATTATTATTTGAAGAAGGAGATAGTCTCGTCGGCACTAAAGACCGTTGTCGGTTAACGCTCCGTGAACGCGACCATTCGTTTTTTGAGCAGAACATTCTTCGTCATGCGACCCTCGACCAACTCGGCACTGTTGCCCAAGGCGCGCTGTCAGACCCACAAAAAAGACTGATTGAAAACTGTGCGCTATTGATTGAAAAATTGAAGGGGCTTACCTCGGAGGCAAGGGAATCTTTGGCTGCCTACATTTTACAACATACCTTTCTGGTTGTTGTTTCCACTCCAAGCCTCGAATCGGCATTCCGAATTTTTTCAGTGCTTAACGACCGAGGCCTTGACCTGACTGTTGCGGACATTTTGAAGGCGGAGATTATTGGTCAGATTCCAGAGGGCGAGCAGCCGGTTTACACCGACAAGTGGGAAGATGCGGAAGAAGAACTAGGCACACAGGAATTTGCTACGCTTTTTTCACACATCCGCATGATTTATGGTCAGAGCAAACTACGAAAGAGTGTTTTGGAAGGATTTCGTGAGGTCGTAAAAGCAAATACTCGTCCTAAAACTTTTATCGACGATGATCTTATTCCGCTTGCAGATGCCTATGCAGAAGTGCTGAACGCAAGTTTTCAGAGCGTCAAAGCTGAAACCGATAAACGCATCAATCGTTTCCTGCGGTTGCTGAACAGGATGGGCGACCGTGACTGGGTTTCACCCGCGATACTCTTCATCCGAAAGCACCGCGATAAACCGGACGACATTCTAATATTTCTAAAAGACCTTGAACGATTAGCGGCGGGAATGTGGCTGCTACGTCAGGATGAAAACGGACGGATTGATCGATACGGAAAAGTGCTGAAATCCATCGAACAAGGGGACGACTTATTGGCGTCTGCCCTACAACTTTCAAAGATTGAAATTGAGGGAATATCAACAGCTCTGAGTGGAAACATCTATGAGCTATCACCAAAACCAAAACGGACAATGGTCTTGTTGCGTTTGGATGAAGAGCTTTCTTCCGGCGAAGCGACGTATGAATTCGACCTCATTACAGTTGAACACGTTTTGCCTCAAAATCCGCCGGAAGGATCAAAGTGGCTTGAATGGTGGCCATCAAATGTTTTACGCGAAACAAATGTCCATCGTCTTGGTAATCTTGCCTTGCTAAACAGACGCCAAAATTCAGCAGCAAAAAACTGGGAGTTTGAGAAAAAGAAGGACAAATATTTTAAGACAAGAGGCGGCGCGACTCCTTTTGTAATCACTAGCGACGCGTGCCTCAAGGCTGAATGGACGGTTGATATATTTAACGAACGACAAGAGCGATTTCTGAAAAAGTTGCAAAGTATCTGGCGGTTGGAATAACGATTATTGCTTACTGTATTGGCTGTTCGTGCTCCTGAACCCCAACGGTCTTCCATCCACTCAGCCCCGGGTTGGTCCG
>JANNCH010000040.1:0-2434 GCA_031386315.1 Pseudobdellovibrionaceae bacterium | reverse complement strand
CTGTGTCCGTTTTGTCGGGGTAAGATCAAAGTAATCTGCAAAATGTTCCCAACCACTACCAATTCCAACATTAGGAAATATAGCACCCAGGAGACCTAAGCCAAGATATGAGTTCCATACCTGCTCAGTTCCGCCTCCCGTTGCGCCCACAATCCCAGAAAGCCCGATGAATTGAAGCGTATGGCCAAATTCATGAGATGCCAAGGCAGAATAGCTACCTTGTCCGCTAAACAAGGTGCCTGGTCCGATAGTTAGACCACCAGCAAATCCAACTCTACGATTCGACTGAACCCAGCCGAATAGTCCATTCCCACCTGCTTGCGATACTCCTCCACCAAAAATAGAAGCACTTACAGCTGACAAAAACAAAAAGGCAGTCAGCAGTTCCGTACGAAATCCAGAGCCGCGCGGAGCGCGGCCCTTAAGCGCATGTAAAAATATTTTTTCGCAACAACACTGCATGCTGAAAACCCGACTAAAACTAACCCGTATTGAGCATTTGAATCAAGACTGGATCAGTCACATCAAAGCCCCAGGGGACAAAGCATCGCTTGGCATCGTTGATATTTTTTTTCATATATCTTTTGATGTGCTCATAATCCCTGCCCCAGGCGATCAATCGCGTGAAGGGACGCGCCACCCAGAACTGAGTTTTTTTACTTGTAGCAGCTGATGATTCAACAGCAGGCCCGCGCTGCGCTTTCAACACATGCCGAGCAATAAGTCCCGTGATTGTTTTGATAAATTTAGAGAACTCTTTGCGGTCATCTAGCTTAATCACCAGATGAAGATGATTGCCCACATTGACTAAATGATAAATCCGTATGCGGCAAAGCTTAGCATGGGTTCTGATAATTTTATCGATCTTGTTTACATTGTAGGTTTGCAGCATTGATTTTGTGCCCATGGCTTGTGCGGATTTTAAAACCAAGTGCACAGGCTCTTTGGTCGACAGTGGCCTTGCAACTTTAGCGTTACCCTTGAGTAGGGCTCCGCCGAATTGTTTTAAGACTTTATCCTTAAACATCGATAGCTGGGCTGCTTTGGATTTCTTAAGTCTTTTAGCTCGTGCTTTCTTCATCTGATTCTACTTTCTTGTTGAGATTTATAACCTTAAAGTAGCGATGTCAATTATTTTATTGATTTTAAGAATTAAAGTTAACGGCTAATAGTGAATACAGAGGATTTAGAATTTGAAGATTATGAAATTTACTTACAAGCTCTTTCCGGACTGGCTGCGTAATACAACTAAGTGTGTTCAAGACCCCCGAATTGCAAAAAAGTGCCAATATTCAATGGAACAAATATTCTGCAGTGGACTCATAGTGTTTTTGTTACGCCACAGGTCTTTGCGTTCATTCTATCTTGAAAACAAGGACAACCCCTACACTTTAAAAAACCTCAATCGCTGGCTAACTATTAAGAGCATCCCCAGTGATGATGAGCTGAGGTACACTTTACAAACCGTCAGCACTAAAAGTGTGAATGATTTAATGCGCGAATTTCATCAAAAATTAGAACGCAAAAAAATCCTATTTGACCAAAAGCTATTTGATCGTCATGAGCTGGTCTCGCTAGACGGCACCGGCCAAATCAGCAGCAAAAAGATTCAATGTGAAAAGTGCTTAACTAAAACCCTCAGCAGTGGTGAGATTTGTTATTATCATGGGCAGCTGCTTGCAAGCATTACGAATATTTCCGCAAGCTACGCACTTCCATTTCAGTTTGAGCCCATCGAGCGAGATGATGTGGATACTCAGTACTCAAAAAACGATTGCGAGCTGAATGCTGCAAAACGATTACTCGTGAAGTTGAAAAATCAGTTCCCAAAAAGAAGTTTTTGCTTTTTAGCAGATAATTTATTCGGCGTTGACCCCATTATTCGCATAATGAAAGAGCGACAGTGGCATTTTGTTATCACCGCAAAGCCCGAGCGCAACAAAGAGCTCTTTTTTATGTACGATTATGTCCATGAAAAAAAGCAAAGGCTTGAAGTCACAAACTCAGCCGGAAGCATCCACAGATATTGTTGGCCCAACGCATTGCCACTAAAAAACTACAATAAATCAGAAATACCAATTGAAGTAAACTTGCTTGAATACGAAGAAATTAGTTCTGATGGCGAGCTTGTTTACAAAAGCTCATGGATGACGGATTTTTCAATCAACAAAGACAACATAAAAACACTGGCGAAAGCCGGCAGGACCCGCTTTGTAATTGAAAACAGAAACTTCAATGAACAAAAAAATTTAGGATTCAATACTGAACATAATTTCGGTCACTTTGGCAATCTGCCGAACGTATTTTTCGGTCTTGCGCAAATTGCGCAGCTAATTACAGAATTATTTTGTCGTTGGAAAGAGGGCAAACTAGCGATTGAAAGTATTGGCAGCAAGCGCCGGTATTTTGAAAGATTGGCTGTTATGATTGGTTG
>JANNCH010000036.1:0-1711 GCA_031386315.1 Pseudobdellovibrionaceae bacterium | reverse complement strand
TTTCCAACCCCCCTTTTAGGGACTGACCGACTTTTTCACTCAGCTAGCAAGCATCCCTTGGAAGTTTGACTTTTGAAAAAGCCAATACTTTAAAGGGGGCTCCACTTAGTTCGGGCAGAATATAAATATCAAACTCGTTTTGATTATCGAAGTACACTTCTTTTGTGGGCATGGGTTTGCAACAGCCTCGCTAAGTGATATGGCGTAGTTCATGCAAAAAAAGGTCATAAAATAATCTCTAATCTGTGCATAAATAATTTATCCTCAATCATCAGAACTCATTCGTGTGTGGCCTCTCTTTAGAGCTAGGGGTAGCACTTATTTTCTGCTGATTTTATTACTGTGAAAAGAAAACTACTTGAAGACAATTCATTACGCTAATGGCAATCTTAAGAAATGGAAACACACCGTGAATACTAAAAATCCGCTTGAAGGCATCACCCTCGAACAAATCATCACAAAACTTGTCGAGAATTACGGCTGGCAAAGACTGGGCGAAAAAATTCCAATAAAGTGTTTTACAGACAATCCAAGCATCAATTCTAGCTTAAAGCTTTTACGCAAAACACCCTGGGCAAGAACAAAGGTTGAGCAACTTTATGTTTGGCGTGCTCAAACAAATTGGGACCCTCGCGACAACGCAAAATAAAAAATAAATATCTTAAAACATGACACCCTAGGATAAAAACCCTTCGCAACGTACTATATTATCTAACTGTCGCTGGAGCACACGCACTTCGAAGGTCATTGATAAAAACCTTAAAATCTGAGATTCAAGATATATTTCAAAACCATAACTATTGAGTGACGTTTTGAATTGCGGTGTGTCGATGTAAGTCGAATCAAAAAATCCCTTTGAATAAATTCTTCGTAGATAATACCAGCCACCCATATTGAAGCACGGACACGCGATTGGAAAGACATATTCGCCTGTTACTTTTTGAAAATGCGGCACAATTTCGTAATCGTAGCCTCGTGAAAATACATAGCTAATGCCAGTGGCCTCTGGTAAAAATCTGTAGGCCACATAACTGCTGTCCTGCTTTTTCTCATCGTAGGTAAAGCTCAAACAATCATTGTCAAATATTGCCGGCAGCTGGAATGTCGCATCCTGCAGCACCCGGTAAAATGTTAAATTTTGATCGAAAGGTTGTTCGGCCTTTTCGTAGCGAATCTTGCAATTCAAAAGTCATGGATAAATAATCGACCTTGCGTGGGCGCCTTTGTACCATAACAAACCTGCTGTCGAAGTTGTTTTGTAAAAGTACGCCTTGGCGCCGATAGGTGACAGATTGAATTTATATTTTGATGTGTCCGTATAGCTGGCGCTGCCGGAAGCGGTGGCAATAAAATTAAACAATCCATTTCGCTTAAGGTAGATCTAGTATACATTCAACGAAGTGAAAGTGTATGCTTTTCACTTCCAATGGAAGCAGATACAAAAAAGAGGCATAGAATTCATTTAATCCTAGCCCCACCGTATGCTTTGGAATAATACTTTGCCATCTACGAACCGAGGTTGCCATGGAATTTGAATTATTTGAACTCGAAGGTCACGAACATATAGAATTACAATCATTGTTGAAAGTCAGTGGCCTGTGCGAAACTGGTGGGGCCGCAAAGGTTGCAATCACTGGTGGCCTTGTTAAGGTGGATGGGGTGGTTGAAATTCGTCGTTCAAAAAAAATTACTGCAGGTCAGGTAGTTTTTT
>JANNCH010000646.1:0-3315 GCA_031386315.1 Pseudobdellovibrionaceae bacterium | reverse complement strand
CCGCAAGTTTGCTGGTGTGGTTGTCATAATCAAGTGGAGGAGATGTCTCGTATACACCAAGTCCTGCCACCTCAAAGTTCTTAACTAGCCACCCCAGTGCTGGAAAGAAGTCTTCGCTCTTCATGCCAGTGACCCATGACTGCGAGCAACCTGGAGCCTCTGTTGAAGTGAAGGCATCCATATCTAAGCTGATGAAAAGTTTTTTACCCTCAAGGCCTGCGAGAGCTTTTTTCATGAGGGGCAGTAGGCCATCCACTTGATCGCGCATTGTAAATAATTTTGCACCGTTTTGTTTGGCCCAATCAAAATGCTTTTGGCTATTGCATTGATCTTGAAGTCCAAATTCAAAAAAATGAACTTTGCCTTTGAATTCTTCAAGCAGTCGGCGAAAAGGTGTGCCTGAATGAAAACCTTTGTCTGTAGGTCGAACATCTAAATGCGCATCAAAATTTATGACCACGGCATCACCTTGGTATTTATCTAAAAAACCACAGGCATCTGCATATCCATAATCATGACCGCCGCCGAACGAAAGAAATTTTTTGTTATGCTCTACCAAGCTGTGCACAAGTCCACGCGCGCGCTCATGACGTTGCTCGAGCGGAGTTTGAATTGAAACATCACCCAGATCAGTGATCTTTGGAAATGTTGACGATCCTAAGCGAGGAGTCATTTTGTAAAGAAACGTACGAATTTGACGAGGACCTGTTTGAGCCCCTGTGCGGCCCCCATTCAGGGCAATGCCTTCGTCATCAGAATAGCCATGAATATGAAAATCTGCCGTGGAGGGTTTAAATTCGATCAATTCATTGAAGCCCGTAGCGATCTGCACGAGCTCACCCATTCGAGGGTCCTCTTTATCATTTTTAGTAAAGAGGAGGCTCTTGTCGATGGGTAGAAACCACATGTTTATTTTCTCCAGCGAGTAAGGACAACTGTTTCTGTGTTTTCACCTGTGTCAGAATTGAAAAGTCGCAATTTAGCGACATCAATGCCGAGTTCAAGTGTTGCGAAAATAGTTGCTTGAGCACTTGAAAGAAAGATCGCCCATTGGTTGCCGTTGTAAGGCGCCATGCTGTAACGAATATCAGTGCCGGGAGAGAAACGATCGCTCGCTAATAAGCGCGCCAATGGGTAAACTCGAAGATCGGTGTAGTTTTTAAAATCCATGACGTTGTCACTGTTGTACCAAACGCCCAAAAGTTTTTTCAAACCCACGTAGTCTAAAGTATTCAAATTGATGGTGCGATTTTTATCATCCACATCACCATTGCCAACTAAATAGTCACCGGTATTGAGCTTGTTAAAAGCCACGATCGCATCGCTTGGTGTATAAGTAATAAGATATCTTCGGCCCTTGCCTTCAAGGGTTAGATAAATTGATTTTTTCCCTTTTTGCAGCGTACCCGAAATTTGGGTTGCCGAGGCAAAAGAGCATGAAAAGGCTAGGGCTAGCGCAAACAATATTGTCTTCATATTCAAAACTACTGTCATGCCCTCATGCTTCGGTCAAAAATAAAAAATGACACCAGCGGGCAGAGTTATTGAGTGTGATTTTTGCGCATTGCGATACTACGGGTGTAATTGGAAATAGCTGTGAAAAATTCATGTTCTGTCATGCTCAGTTCGTCGGACAAGCTCTTCAGGCCTCGCTATACATTTACTTAAAATTAAAGCATCCTTGAACAGATGAAAAATATTATCGAACTCAATGACTATGATGTTCTTGGAATAGGTGCAGAGGCGCGTCAAAAGCTGCTCTCTCTGCCTGCAGACTATGCTTTGCTAAGACATGATCATGCTTTTTTGCCTGGGGTTTTAGAGTCCACTTTGATTTGGTTAAAGCCTTTGAGTGTCCGAACGAGCTCTGATTTTTTAAAAGATAAAATTCTGCGTTCGTGTTTTGAGCAAATATTCAAAGTCGCAATTCAACAGTTTGGTGAATCTATTCATAAGTTACTAAAAGATTACTTAACAGAAATGCCTTGGCAAGAAGGTCTGGTGCGCGATCACTTTCGCTACTTTCCTGAATTTGTGCGACGGCGTTTTTCAGATGGTCTTTACTACGAAATTTTTCAGTGGGAATGGATTCATGCCTATTTAAGTTATGTCGACCTGGGTGATTTTTCAAAGTCAGAGCCTGGGATTATCAAAGTCAGTCCAAGCTTGATGACAATGGCTATTGCTGCACCCGCTGGTGCTGTCTTAAGCAGAGAACCTGGCCTGTATGCTTATGTCTACAGTGTGTGCCAAAATCGTGTCGTAGAAAAACATCTAAATTTGCACGAGGTCCAGATTCTCGACTTATTGTCTGAAGATAGAAAGTACAGTCGAGTGCAGCTTATTGAGATGTTTCAAGAAGAGATATCTATCGCCTTGGATTCACTTCAACAAAGCGATATAATTAACAGATAGCAAGTTCAGTTGTAACTGTGTAACAGGAGGTTATTTATGAAAAGATTAATATTGATCATCACTATGATGGCGATGTCTTCAATGGCGCAAGCGCGTGGAGGCTCGGACGGTGGTATCTTGCTTTCGTTCAATGCATTCATGTATCAACAAAGCAGCGAAAGTGATCCGGGTGGCACGGGTGATTCAAGTACTAGTATTTACGATCTTAAAATTGGTAATGTGGGTTCCGGAGGCCTTTACTTAGGGGGTATTTATAGTGTTCGTAGTCATTCTGGTACAGGCATTACCAGCGAGGACGGAAAAGCTCTTGGTGCCTCAATAGGCTATATGGGCGACGGCGGATTTTTTATTCAAGGGCATTATTACTTAACTGCTGAAAATGGAACCTTTAAGAAGGGTTCGGGCTACCAAGCAGATTTTGGATATTTGTCTGCCGTGAGTGGTGCTTTTCAGGTGGGGGTCGAATTGACCTATCGAAACATCACCTACAAAGAAGCTCCGGGGTTGAACTCATATACTTCCAAAGAGCTCTTTCCGATGTTGACGGCGGCGTTTAGTTTTTAGTTTTTTTATTTCTTGAAATCATTTTTTTAGGCGAGTCCTTTTAAGATATCACCTAAAATTTGAATTTGTTGCAGCGGATGGCTTCCAACCGCTTCAATCATTAATTTTTTTGCAGCTTCAACTTTTGGCACACTTTGAAAGCTAATCAGGCGATCCAGTGCATTAGCAGTAGACACCATCACAGCCAGTGGATCTTGTTGATTCTCTGGCAGTCCCAGCAGGCCAGAGCCATCAATTTTTTCTTCGTGCTGATTTATGTTCAAGACAACGGTTTGGTCAAAATGCTTTTTGTCCTGAATTTTTTCTGCTCCAACGATACAATGTCTTTTGTAAATC
>JANNCH010000460.1:0-1949 GCA_031386315.1 Pseudobdellovibrionaceae bacterium | reverse complement strand
TCTAATAATAGAAATTTTTTGCTCAGAGCCAAACACATTAGCTTTAAGTCCCAACTCACCTTGTAAATAAGCGTAAGCCTGTCCGTTGGCATACCAACCATTCATGCCAAGCGTTCCAGATGAGTTATCGGATGCACAATTGTAGGTTGTGGTTGCATATTTTTTGACCATGACGTCAAAGCCGATACCAGCACTGAAATTAGCATAAAAAATACCCGCTTTGAGGTCGCCCGTGTTGGCGGCAATGCTTGACCCAAAGGCGAAACCAGTACCCGAATTTGCGGCATTGAGGTCGCGCATATAGTCGAGTGCGTCAAGTTTTCTGCCTAAAATATCTGCTACTTGTGCAGGCGGCGGCGGCGAGTTTGGTATAACGCTACCAACAACAAAATACGTCTTCATCTCAAGACCCGCTGAATTGCTGGACGCACCCGCCAATCCTTGCGAAGCGCCTAAACGTGTCGTGAATCGTTTGGAGAAGTCGGGTTCGCCGACGTAGAGATACCATTCGTTTGGAGAGAATTTTAAACGGATTTTGCCCTCGCCAGTGAGTAGGTTTGTTGTACCAACTTTCACTTCCATTTTGGCATCTATATTTCCAACAAGTGTTTTTGAAGCAAAATCGTACTGAATACCTAATGTTGCCACAATATTGCCTATTTCACTACGTGGTGCCACAATTATAGGCTTTGTTGTTTGTTTGTCTTTTGCAATTTTATCGAAATTACCCGCCTCTACTAAACCATCGTATTCGGGATATCCATCTAATTCACTTGTAAATGAATTTAGTCCATCATTTAGACGCGTTGTTTCAGGGACATCGGGATTATTGGTATCAATTTTTTTAGTTAGCATTATTCGAGCTTTACCAAACAAACCGATGCTCTTTAAGCCGCCTCCACTAACCACCTCTCCCGTAGTAGCATTTTTTACATAAGCATTAAATGCCATTTCAAGACACGCTTCTCCTACACCTACATCCCCTTTAATTCCTAAAGTGACCATGGCGCGTAAGCCTAAACCAGTTCTTTCGTCAGGTTGGTAAGCTGCGCCTGTAAAGCTATAAGCATATGGATCGTTGGACGGTTTATCGGTGACAATTACTTTTGTTGCTTTTTTCATTTTGTAAGAGGCGCCACCGCCCAAACCGGTAATATCAAGCCCGGTTGCTATTGGAATCTTCAATCCTGATACCAAAGCGTCTACGTACCAATAGCGGAAAGTTTCCGAAGGATTTATTGTGCTTTGCTTTCTTCCAAATGCACCAGCTACTTTAATGCCTGGACTTGTCGTATTCAATTTAAGTTGTATTGTCAAATCACCCGCAAAGCCATTGCCCATTTCAGGATGATTGCGCATGAATTTTATACCGCCTTCAATATAAAAACTGTTAAAATCGCCTTTCATGCTGGCTGAGTTAAAGTCTGTTCTATCGTAATCATAAGATAAACCATTATTTGTACTTACTATTTTACCAACTACTGTGACAGAAGCACTTGCTGAAAAACTGGATGATTCCATCAAGTTGAGATTGAAATCTGCCGTAATCTTTAAATCATTTCCAACCTTTTCACCTTTTATTTTTGAAATGGTGAGAGGAAAGTTAGATACCAAGCTGTTTGTCGATGTGTAACCAAAACACGCTTCTGGAATAGAAATATATGGACTTTCAGTTTCCAACTTCAAACCTTTAAAGGTGATACCGTTGAATTGTACGTCTTTTCTATGTAGAGTCGCATCGGTCGGATGTTTTGTTATAACTTCTATGCCCATAGAACCATTTAGATAAGCTACGGGGCGAAAAACTTCATTGATAGCAGTCAATTCAATGTAGGAGCCAGCCCCAAGATTCACCTTAGCTTGCCAAACATCAAATGCAATGTCTTGTTTTAACTGCACATTCATCATATAGCTGTTATCTGCCGAAAACATGGCTCTGTAACCAAAGC
>JANNCH010000626.1:0-2279 GCA_031386315.1 Pseudobdellovibrionaceae bacterium | reverse complement strand
GAAAAAACCGTTCACAACCTTGTGACCATAAAATTTTCTTGAGAATGCTCTTTTAACAAAGTTAGCATGAAATCAACAAAGAAGTTAAATGGTCATAAATGTATCTCGGACACTAAGCTAGGTCACCAGTTGCGCGCGCTTTCGCTTGGCTGTGATATGATAGAAGATAAAAAAACATATAAAAAAATAACAGCTGATAGCGAGTTCAGAGAGCAGTGGTTGTCTGTGGTTTGCCAAGAAAAAAATCCTTATAACTCGGTCAATCGTGTTTTTATAAAAGATGAAGATCTTTTTATGCAGACGGGCCCTGTTATCGGTGAACGTTGTTCTTGCGGCGCGGTTCGCGCAAATGGCGCGCAACGCCCACCGGAGGCGGCAGACTTTATCTAATAAACTAAAAAGGAGCCCTAAAAAAACTCCTTTTTTTATTCTATTCAAACGAGCAAAGCGTCATCAAAAATACTTCCTAAAAGCAGTAACCGAGCACCCAGATCCGCTTGTCTGTATCAATGTGATACATCTTGTTTAAACTCACTAGATCTTCATCAAGTAAATACATCAAAAACCGAAACACTAACTAGACTAACTGAAGTCAGGAATAGTTATGAAAAAAATCGGTGATTTGATGAATGAAGTGGGGTTTAACTCTAAGGCGCCAGATAGCGTTAAGGAGGCCTTCATAAAACATTTAATAAAGGCTTCGGCGGGTATAAATGTAAATACACCTTCAGAAAAAAAAGAAATGGCTGAAAATCCGCAAAAAATTATCTCCCTAAAAGCATTTCAGCAGTTGTCGTTTGATTTTGAAGCGGAAGCGACCGTAGCAAAAGATTCGAAAAAAGCATCCACGTTTTAGTGGCCTCACAAAACATTGCGACCCGCTGTGGGTTTATTAGTATTTTCCTATTATCGTGAGATACGAATGAAAATATTGTTGTTTTACTGCAACCGACTTTTGAACTTGAAGAATCTGTACCTCAGCTGCCACGACAAAACCCCCTCGTGTCGGTCGCAGAGACGAATTATATTTATCACGCCAGCAGACTGCCGAATGACCCTATGATTTCAGAACTTTGGGGAATGAAAAACTCAATTCAGATTGATAGTGACTCGGCCCACATTGTATTGACGTCGGACCGCTCACTAACTAAATTTTGTTTCGAAATTACGAAACGCTCTTGGCGATAAACTTTTCGATTTTCATATTGATATAATCTGGAAAATCAAGCTGTGTACAGTGCGAACCATAGGGCACAACTAAAAATTCAGAGCCCGCAATTTTATCATGAAACGCTTGTTGAAATTTTTGTGGTGTCACGATGTCGCGCTCACCTGAAATAATGAGAGTGGGTACTTGAATTTTTGCAAGAACATCGTCGCCGTCAAACAACATAAGCTCTTCAAATAAAGTTAAGAAAATTTTCAGATCCATACGAGCAACACCGCGCATGTAGACTTCAATATCTTTAAATTGCACGACATTGATATTAAAGCCACCCATGAGGGCCGTCAGTTGCATCGTTACTGGGTTATCTATTGCAAGCCTCCAAAGCGTATTCATCAAATCAGGCTGCTTGTTGTATTGAGACTTTAAAAAATAATAAAAAGGCTCGATTAGATCAAGGCCGAACATTCCTTGGATTGGATTTTTCGAGAAGCCATTGACAAAGCAAAGGCTTTTGAAAATTTGAGGACTTTGATTGTAGAGTTCTAGTAGCAGAGGTGCGCCAAAGCTGTGGCCGACGAAATCGGCTTTAGATATGTCGAGATGATCCATAAGTCCCGCAATGTCTTTTGCTAAATCTGACATGCGTAGATTTTTGATATTGTTAACGGGATAACTTTTTTGATGACCACGAATATCAAAGCATATGACTTTATTGGTTTTTGAAAAATACTCAATTTGATGGTGCCAGTGATTAATCAAACAAGCGATGCCATAAACTAAAACGATGGGCTCGCCCTCGCCGTGGATCTCATAATAAATAGAAGTGCCATCGAAGCTTTCAAACTGACCAGTGGTTTTGTGGACACGTTCCATAACAAATCCTTTTAGCTAAGCGTAACTCACCTTGATCAGCGAACTTCCAACAGCAATGATATCTCCATCTGTGAGAGATTCTGTTTTTATCATTTGATTGTTAAGTAAGACATTCTTGTCTGATAAATTTTTAATCTGCGCCCCGCCCGGAGCAGGGTGAATTTCAAACGCCAAGGCCGGCGCTTCTGGATCGAGCAACTCAATATCTAAAGTGTGTGCTCCAAAAACTCTGGGTCCG
>JANNCH010000594.1:0-4704 GCA_031386315.1 Pseudobdellovibrionaceae bacterium | reverse complement strand
GTTTCTTCAAAATATGTAATATAGCTGTCTGGGGAAAGAAAACGATACTTTCTGGGTGTGCTGTCCACATTTACGATCTGAACCTGTTTGTTTATTTTTTTAAGCGCAAAATAAATGGCTAGCTCTGCTCCGAGACCGTCGCCATCGCATTGACGGTGGGTGGTTAGAACAATATGGCGTGCGTCTGTGATAAGCCGAGCTATTTTTTCCAAGATTTATTCCTAACTTAAAACTTATTTTATAGCTGATTAGCCCTCCCGTGTAGTCGCCTGACTCATAACTAGACCACTGCCTAAAGTAGCAGTTCCATTGAAGCATCCAATTTTAGCTGCGTTGCCGCGTCGTTGAAGTACGTTAAAGCTTGGGGAAAACAGTCCTTGGTGCTTAGCGTTATTTAGGATTGCTATGGCTGGGAATTTCCTGTAAAACTGGTGACCTCAATTCTCAAAGATGGAGCAATACTATGTCTACAGGCCTCAGCGATAAACTACCAATGACGGTTCGCGGTAAAGCTTTGCTTGATGCCGAGTTGAAAAGACTTATGTCGGAAGAGCGTCCAATGGTTATTAAAGCCATCGAAGAGGCCCGTGCCCATGGTGATATCAGTGAAAATGCCGAGTACGAAGCTGCTAAAGAAAAGCAAGGCATGATCGAAGGTCGCATTGGTGATATTCAAGGTAAATTAGCTGGTGCCGAGGTCATCAATCCTTCTGAAATCAAAGCAGATCGAGTTGTTTTTGGAGCCCACGTGGATCTACTTGAGGTCGAGTCTAATGAGAAAATTTCATATCAAATCGTTGGTATTGATGAAGCGGATGTAAAAAAAGGCATGATTTCTATTTTGTCTCCGTTAGCGCGTGCGCTGATCGGAAAACGCAGTGGTGACACCGTAACGGTGATGAGCCCTAAGGGTGATAAAGAGTACGAAATCCTGAAGTTCCAATACAAATAGATTTGCCCTGTAGCCTGTCCTTCGACAAAATAAAGAGATGGCAGGCAAAATTCAAAAAAATCCCTATGCATCTCAAGATAAATACCTCATTGCAGAACAGTCAGGAACGGCTGTTCTTATATCAGGATTTTTAGTCGCGCTATTTATTGGTCTATTGGTGCGTGCTGCGATTTCGCCGAACCGTGTGAAATCCCTGATTGAAAAGGCCGCCCAATCTATTCATAATGATGTTCAAGTGACATTTCACGATGCCGAGGTCAGCCTCAGTGATGGGATCTTGCCACGTTTTGCAGTGGTCATTTCAGATGTTGTAATGAGTTCAAGTCAAGAATGTTGGATGCAGCCGCATTTGACGGTGGATCAAATTCGGATGCCAATTTCCATTTATGGTTTGATCACTGGGCAAGGCGTTTTGCGACAGGTGCAGGCCGACACAGTCAAAGTGCAGTTGGCAGGCGAATATAAAAACTGCGGTGGGCAGTTAAATCCCCCTAGTGAAACTGAATCTTCAAACACCGAGCCCGCAAGACTTGTTAGTTTGCAAAGTAACATTGCGGACTCTTCGCGGGGGCGTTACTCAAATCGTATTCAGTCTGTGACTATTGAACGTTTACAAGTGAGTGCCGATAAATATCCAAACTATCTGATTGATTTGCATGATCTTGGTTTTGATGTAAAAAATTATGAGCCACGATGGTTGGTGCTCAACTCTAAAACGCAATTGTTTCATGACGGGCAAGTGGGGGACTATCTTTCACATGCGAATATTCATTTAGAATATAAAGAATCCCCCGAGCCTGTTTTACAGGCGCATTTTTTTGGAAATTGGCGAGAGGGTTATTACAGCGTAGTCGGTAAATATCAATTGCTTGATAAAAGTTTTATCTTAGAAACTGAACTTAAACATATTCCATTCAGTCAAATCTTGAGTCTTATGCAACGCTATAGTTTGGCAGATCCCGCTTTGAACGCGCGTCAATTGTGGTTATCATTTCATTCGCGCTTTGCGGGGGATGTGAATCACTTCAAAGAGGCCCCGTTTGAAATTACGAATTTATTAGTGGATGGTGATCAGATCGAAATCGATTCGGATCGAATTCTTTTTCGTTCTTTGGTCCCTCTTAAATATGATCCTATTCAGCTCAACATTCAAAAAGTCGGAGTTGATAAAATTCTTAATTTTTTCAATCGAAGCATACCGACGCGCATTTTTGCCAATATGGGAGCATTCACTGGAAGTGCTGAGATTTATTCAGGTCAGGATATTCGTCTGCAGGGTCACCACGTGGGTCTTGAGTTCATCTTTTCAAATAAAGGTCAGCGTGAACTTCAAACCATTAAGAAAATGCGAACCACTGCCGAATTTAAAAATGAAAACTGGAAAATCCAGCTTTCTGATGTCGAGCCTGACCAGGGGACTTTTGATGGTAATATCAGTTTGAATGCGAATAAAAGTTTTTCAGATATGAAATTGAAAATGAAAGCAGAGAAAGCTCTTTTTTCGCCAGCAGTGCAGAAGTTGATGACTCAAGGTGGTGGGGTTGGTCCGATAAGTTCAGCTGTGGATTTTAGTACAAAAGATCGACGAATATCAGATATCAAGGGATTCTTAAAGGTTGATACTATGAAGGTTGAGGGTATTGAGATGACCGGAACGCAAATTCGATTGAATTATCTCAAGAACGAAATGCAATTAGATACTAAAGTTGCGGTCTTAAGGATGAGTGCAGATTCATACCCGATGAAGATTATTGGCGAGGTGTTCTCGTCGGTAACAAAAAATGTTCCAGAGGGACTACTGCAGGTTTCAAATATCAGTGGTCAATTTCAAATCAACGAATCTAAAACCTTTCGCTGGAAGAGTATGACCGGCACACTAGCGAAGAATGGTCGAGTTCAAACCGAAGGTTCTTGGGACGAGCAGGGTCAGCTCAACGGAAGCGTTTTGGTCAAATTGTATGGGCAAGAAAAGTGGCAAATCGGTGGTACCCGCGGTGCTCCTGAGTTTTCACCTGGCCATGAAAGTTTGCGCAAATGATTGTCTTAGTATTTCTTTTAGGTGTAGTAGTTTTTATTTTTTGGAATCATCGTCACTGGCAGGCGCTGCCTTGGCCACGCAATGGCATGCAGGTTCCGCGATTTCAAGCCCATCGGGGTTTTCATGAAGTAGAGACTGAAAACACATTGGCAGCTTTCCGTGCCGCTCGGGCTAAGGGTGCCGTGATGTTCGAACTGGATATACGCCTGAGTAAAGATTTAGTGCCCGTTGTTTTTCACGATATTGATCTGCGCAGGATCGTCGGACGTACGGACCGGGTGGGCGACCTTAATTTCAAAGAACTCAAGCAACTAACGAACTTGCCATCGCTTCAAGAGGTTTTAACGGACGCGGCCTTACCGCAATTGATAAATATTGAGATGAAAGCCGAAATGTTTTGGTGCGCTGATTTCGTAAAAGCAGTGGTCCAGGTGGTGCGCGAGACAAAAGCCGAATCGCGGGTTTTGTTCTCAAGCTTTAATCCAATGTGTGTGTATCTTTTGGCACAACATATTCCAGAGGTTCCGCGTGCATTGCTTGCAACGGGTGAAGAAGATGACGGCAATAAAATATACTTAAAAAAGCTTTGGCTTGCACCCTATGTGCAGGCGAATTTATTGCATTTGGATTGGCGACATATCACTACAAAGGAAATACAAAAATACAAAAGCCGCGGTATTCCCGTGGCTTTGTGGACCATGAATGATCCTGACAAAGCAGCTGAATTTTTAAATGCAGGTGCTTTGAGTATAATTTCAGATAAAATTATGTGCGATTCTGATCTGAATGCGTAGGCTTCTCTTTTTCAGCTTGATTCACCTGTGGACGGTCGTGAACATCTTTAGCGTCGACATCGATTTCGTTTAAACCCTGTTTGAATCCGCGAATAGCTTTTCCAAGTGATTGTCCCAACTGTGGAAGGCGGCTAGGGCCAAAGAATATGAGAAATACAACTGCGATCAAAAGTATATGTGTCAGGCTTAAAGAACCCATGGTGTGCTCCGAAGATATTACGAGTTGTGATTTTGTTTGTCTTTCACTTCAGTTTGTTGCTGAGTAGTTTGCTGCTGATTATTAAGCTGTGTGTTTTGTTGGTTCGTTTGCTGATTGTCTTTGATGTCTTTAGCGTCGACATCGATTTCGTTTAAACCCTGTTTGAAACCACGAATGGCTTTACCGAGGGATTGTCCCAATTGTGGAAGGCGGCTTGGACCGAAGAAAATTAAGAAGATGATGCCGACCAAAAGAATGTGCGTGAGGCTAAATTCACCCATGGTTTTCTCCATTTAAATCAAACAGACAGACTCTATTTTAGACCTGTCTGCTTTGAATTGCAATGGATTATGTCGCTGGGACTTCTTCGACCTCAGGCATAGTGATGATGTCGACGCTCTCAGCATTGGCAGATTCTCGATCGATGATAGTGTCCTCTGAATTGTCGCCATCTGTCACAGCTTTGACTGGAAGTTCTCGTGTCGCTTTTCGAGTCGGTAATTGGCGAGCAATTCCCTTTGTGGCCTTTGGTGCCTCGACTGCAGTCGTGACTTCTTGGATAGTAGGGACGGTTGAGCGTTTCGAAGGCTTGCTAGCTGCAGCCGTTGGTTTAGTGGCCTTTGCAGTGCCTATTTTCTTAAGTTCACGATCGTATTTTGATTTTAAAGAAGCGAGTTCTTCTTTATAGTTTTTGCGAATTTGTTCGATATCGTTGTTGCGA
>JANNCH010000590.1:0-2396 GCA_031386315.1 Pseudobdellovibrionaceae bacterium | reverse complement strand
CGAATTTTTGGAACGTGTTCGTGAAAAGTTGCCAGTTGTTATGCATGGCGTATCATTGTCTATTGGGTCTGTGGATCCACTCAATTTAGATTATTTAGCGAAGTTACGCGAATTAGAGCAACGAATTCAGCCCGCGATGATGTCAGATCATTTGTGTTGGACAGGTGTGAACGGTGAAAACTTGCATGATCTTATGCCGCTTCCCTACACCGAAGAAGCGATTCGGCACATCGTCAGCAGAATGCAACAGGTCCAAGATTTTATGGGCCGACAAATCATGCTTGAAAACGTATCATCCTATGTAGAATTCAATCATTCTGAAATGCCTGAATGGGATTTCTTAAAAGAAGTCGTGCAGCGTTCGGGTTGCGGAATTTTATTAGATGTTAATAATGTCTATGTGAGCTCAGTGAACCATCGTTTTGATGCGAAAAAATACCTCGAGGCCATTCCCGTTGCTAGTGTCGGTCAAATACATCTAGCGGGTCATACGAACAAGGGCACTTATCTTATAGATACACATGATGAGCCTGTTTGCGATGAAGTTTGGGATCTTTATCGAATAGCTTTCAAACGTTTCGGAGCAGTCAATACAATGATTGAATGGGACGACAATATCCCTTCTTGGCAGCGACTCATGCAAGAAGTTGAAAAAATAAAAGATATTCAAGATGGAATAATAGAATTAAATACGGGAGCAGCGCATGAAAAGCCTCGCACTAGCCGATCTGCAACAACGTTTTAAAGATGTTGTTAAAAATAAAATAGACGGACTTGATGAGGTGTTAACCCCTCGAGACGAATACAAAACACGTCTCCATATTTATCAGTACGCTTTTTCAGCTCGCTTGCAAGAAAGTCTCGACGAAGATTTTGAACAAGTACGTGCACAATTGGGTGAAAAACTATTCTCAGAGCTGACTGAAAAATACATTTCAGTTCAGCCCTCACTTTCGTGGACAGTGGCTGAATTTAGTGAAGCATTTCCTGGATTCTTAAAGACTCATGTTGCTGAAAAATACATTTATGATTTGGCTGAATTTGAATGGATTAAAATTAAGTGTTCATTGGGTGCAGCAACGCACACATTTGATCCGCAATCATTAATCAATGCCACCGAAGCCGAATGGGTGCTGGCAAAGATGAAAATTGTGCCGTCATTGATGATATATAGTTCGCATTGGTCTGTAAATGAATCGGATGTCTTGAAAGACAACCGTTCAGAGGATCAAATTTACTGCTATGCTTTGTTTCGTTCGACTCATGGTTTAAAGGTACTTGCGCTGAGCTCAGCCGAAATTGATTTGCTTGAAGAAATGAGTTTTGGAAAAAATTTTGGCGAATTAGCGCAAAATTTTAGCGATAAAGGTATCCCAGTTGAGCAAGTCGGTGCGGCGGTGGGTGCATGGGTTCAAGAGGGATTGATTGAAAAGGTGGTTTTCTGTGATACAAAAATTTCTTAATATTGCGCAAAAACTTCAGTGGATAGCGCCTTTGCTAACCCGTCTGGTGCTGGGTACCGTTTTTATTGAGTCGGGATGGGGGAAGTTGCAGCATATTGAAAAAGTGGTTGGTTATTTTGAATCTTTACAGATTCCATTTGCATCCATACAAGCACCCTTCGTGGCGGGTTGTGAGTTAGTTTTCGGTATTTTAATTTTGATCGGTTTACTAACAAGACTAGCTAGTGTGCCACTGATTGGAATTATGATTGTGGCAATTTTGACGGCAAAGCTTGGTGAAATGGAAGCTTTCACAGACTTATTCGGGTTCTCAGAGTTTCTCTATATACTACTATTTTTGTACTTGATCGTTTACGGACCCGGCGCTATTTCAATAGACCGATATCTGTGTCAACGATTTGCAAAGAAGTAAACAATGCCCGAACTCAGTCAGTTTCATCATGTCATTACAGGTCCAGAAAATGGAAGACCTTGGGTATTTGTTCATGGCTTGATGGGTTTTTTGAACAACTGGCGAAAAATAATTTCTGCATTGGAAGTCAGCGAAAGATGTTTGGCCTACGATCAGCGTGGGCACGGGCGCTCTTTCAAGCCTGAAACAGGCTATGCTCCTGAAGATTATGCGGATGATTTAAAAATTATTTTAGATGAACTAGGCTGGAATAAAGTCATTCTTGTAGGCCACTCTATGGGGGGGCGCAATGTTTTGAACTTTGCTTCTCGTTACCCGGAACGAGTTGAAAAATTAGTCATCGAGGACATCGGCCCTGAAGCTAAGGCGAATGCAGTTGATTATTATGAAAAGCTTTTAAGCGTTGTTCCGACCCCTTTTGCCAACCGAGATGAAGCTCGCAGTTTTTTTCAAGGGACATTTCAGAGTTTGGCCCAGGCCCGCGACCGCGTTGAAGTCTTGGCGCAGTATTTCTATGCCAA
>JANNCH010000548.1:0-5550 GCA_031386315.1 Pseudobdellovibrionaceae bacterium | reverse complement strand
CTGACAGAGGCTGCCCGAAAAATTGGCTACAAATCTGTGAACTTTGATTTGATTTATGGTCTTGCCAAGCAAACTGCTGAAAGCTTTCGCGAAACAACTTTAAAAACTATTCAGCTAAGACCCGATCGCATCGCGCTTTATAGCTTTGCATTGGTTCCGTGGATCAAACCTGCACAGCGACTTTTCAAGGATGAAGATCTGCCGAAAGCAATCGAAAAACGCCAACTCTATGAACTTGCTCGTGAGTTATTATTAGAGGCAGGCTACGTAGAAGTGGGTATGGATCATTTCGCTTTACCAGCAGACAGCCTAGCACTTGCTATGCAAAATAAATCTTTGCATCGTAATTTTATGGGTTATACCGATCACCGCACCGATGTGTTGTTAGGTCTTGGCGTCAGCAGCATTTCAGAAACCCCTTATAGCTTTCATCAAAATGAAAAGGTTTTGCCGCTCTATGAAGAGCTTTTAAATATAAAGCAAATACCCACATTGCGTGGACATGTTTTGACCGCAGAGGACCAAGAGCGCCGCGAGCAAATTTTAAAACTCATGACTGACTTTCAGGTAAAATTCAAAGATCTTGAACAAGAGCAGAATGCTCAAAGCTTTCTGGCGGAAATGATTACAGACGGCTTAGTTAAAATTCAAAACCACAAACTTGAAGTGACAGAATCAGGTCGACCTTTTCTGCGTAACGCCTGTGTATTTTTTGATGAACGCCTAAAAGCAAAACAACCCGACACACGCATTTTTTCACAATCCATATGAAAAAAATAACAGTCGTCGGCGGCGGATTCTCAGGAATGACCATAGCACACGAATTGGCTAAACGCGGATTCCAGGTCGATCTTTATGAAAAGTCATCTCGACTGGGTGGACTCATCCATACTCAGAGAACACATCATGGTATAGTTGAAACAGCTGCGAATGGACTTATCTGGACTCGCGCATTAGAACAATTATGTAATGAAATTGATTTAAAACTTGTGAAGGCCCTACAGTCATCTCGTAAAAGATATTTTTTTCGTGGTAAGCCCACCACTTGGCCGCTCAATATATTTGAAAGCATACTGTTTTTTCCACGTTTGATATTCAGTCTGTTATCCGGAAAGCTCTTATCAACAATACCCTCCGAGCAGAGTGTTTTTGATTGGTCTCGACATCGCTTAGGATTAGCTGCAACAAATAATATTCTAGCACCAGGGCTTCAAGGCATCTATGCCGGAGATATTCAAAAGTTGAGCGCATCACTTATACTTTCACCACTTCTTCAAAGAAAAAAAACTCGATACCGTGGATCAGTCTCGGGTGCACATGGAATGCAAGATGTTATCGATGCTCTTGAAAATAAATTAAAGTCACAAGGCGTGCGTATTTTTTTAAACAGCTCTTTTCATTGGAATAATTCTCAGCCTATCGTCTTAGCAACTGCGGTCAAATCTGCCGCAGAAATGTTGGCACCTCATCATGCAACACTCGCACAGCTTTTAGAACAAATAGAAGTAGCCCCTTTAATTTCAGTGACTGCCTTTTGGAAAAAGAACAACACCTATCCAGGCTTTGGCTGTCTGATCCCACGATCACAAGGACTGCGTACCCTCGGCGTATTGATGAATACCTGCATCTTCCCAAATCGTGGCCAGAACAACAGTGAAACATATATCTTAGGCGGCGCAACAGACTCAAAAGTAATGCAGTTATCAGATTCTGAAATTCATAGTCTTATTTTGAGCGAAAGAGAAAAAATCTTTAAGTGCAAAAGTGATATCCTGTCTTTGCATATCACTCGTTGGCCGCAAGCCTTACCTCACTACACGGTTCAACTAGAAAAACTACTTCCGCAGCTGCAACCACCTAAAAATGTATACCTGCATGGCAATTACCTTGGCAGCCTAGGCCTCAGCAAAATTTTAGACCGTTCCATTGCACTCGCAGAAAGCATCGAGAAAATACATGGCTAAAAAAGCAATCCTTCTGATCAATATTGGCAGTCCGCGCAGCTATGATGTTGCAGACGTCAGAGCTTACTTAAAATTATTTTTAATGGATAAGTGGATTATTGATTTACCCTATCCACTGCGTTGGATACTAGTTAATTTAATCATCTTACCCAAACGCAGTCCATTCTCTGCACAAAACTACAAGAAAGTGTGGATGAAAGGGGGCTCGCCACTGATCGTTTACAGCGAGGCCTTTTGTGCCGAACTTCAAAAAGCAATGGGCGATGACTATATCGTTCGCACCGGTATGTGCTTTTCTGAACCTAATATCGAACAAGCCATGCTCGATTTGCTAAATGAAAATGTCGAAAGTATTTTAGCAGTACCACTTTTTCCACAGTATGCGGGCGCAACAACAGGGTCCATCACAGAAGCCCTATATAAAGTTATTAAAAAACATCACATTCAAACACCGTTCAAAATATTCGAGCCGTTTTACAATCAGCCCGCTTTTATTAAGAACTCTGCTCGTCTTGCTTTGAATTATTTAAAAGGAAAAAAGGTTGATCACTTTGTTTTTTCTTTCCATGGATTGCCAGAAAAGCAAGTACTCGCCACTGGTTGTACTTTATCTGAAACTTGCATACCGTCAGAAAAAAACTGTGTGAAAAATTGCTATCGCTCACACTGTTATGTAAATGCTAGACTACAAGCTCAAAGCATGGGCATCCCTCAAGATCAATACACTGTTGCATTTCAATCAAGACTGGGGCGTGCAAAGTGGCTAAGCCCTTCGACAGATGATACTTTAAAAAATCTAGCTCAAAAAGACCACAAAGACATTGCTATCATCTGCCCATCTTTTGTTGCCGACTGCATCGAGACGATTGAAGAAATTGGCATGGGTGCACGCGAGGACTTCATACACCATGGCGGTGAAAACTTGCATCTTGTGCCCTGTCTAAATAATGACGTTCAGTGGGCACACGATTTTGCGGATCTTTGTCGTAAGAATTAACTATTCTTTCCAAGGACAGTTGAATCCCCAGTTATTGTTCAGGTCAGGCAAAGAAAAAGCCGAATCGCTGTTGTTGTGTGTTCTTCCTGTGGCCACTGGTATTGGTGATGATTCTATATTATTCAACAATCTATCTATTCAGCACTCCGCCCAAGGCAGTTCTTGCACCTTCTTTGGTCGGAAAAAATCCATGAACTCTCACGTCGGGTCGAGCCTCTGCATTGCATCCAACCCCTAAATCCATGCCCATCACTTTGTCAAAACTAGTGCCTTTAGCGACGCCGCCCGGATTTGGCGCCATGCGATTATCTGGAAACGTTCGTAAATGAATACCTATCCCCAAACCCCAGAAAGCCCGGCCATCCAGGCCGGGCTTGAATAATAGACTCACTCAACAAGACATTCCTGGTCTCTTCCTGATAAAAAAGGAACCCTGTGAGTATTCTCGCTGGGTTTTCGTTTGAGCCACTGTAAAAAACAAGAACGCGCTCAACTCTGTCAAAAACGACGAGGTTTAAATTCTCTCAACCGAACAGCATTGGCCAGGACACCAGAATTCAGCGTTCCATGGACGGATGCTCGGATTAATTTATCTATTACTGCTCGTATATAAACAAAAAACCCAAGGTTTGCAGCCCTGGGTTTTTTATTTTCAATTTAAATGAAACAAATAACTATTTAAAAAGGCTCTTGAAGAAACCTGCCACTTTTTGACCCAAACTTGGCGGCTTAGCAGCCGGTCTCTTGTAGGTGTGCTTGAAAGTGCTCGCAGCTTTTTGTGGATGTTTTCCACCCGCTTTCGGGCCGGCCGCATTTGGATTTTTGGCTGCATGCTGTAGTCGTTTATCATCACGTGGTCCGCTTTGCGGTTTGCGATTATCACGGTTGTCACGCTGATCACGTCGTTCGCGACTGTCACGGCTATCGCGAGGTCCGCGATTGTCGCGCCCTTCACGGGCCTCACCTGGTTTAGCACCATTGGCTTGAGGACCTGGTCCACCTTCACGGCGAGGACCGCGATCACGATTTCCACCACTGCTGCCACCACGTTGAGGACGATCCCCACGCGGAGCAGGTCTGCGACCACTGCCACCCTGATCTGGCGAACGAGTGTATGAAGAATCATGGAAAGTGAAAGCTTTGAATTCTTTCAATACATTTTGCTCTTCTAAGAAACCCACATCAATTTTATGCTTTAAATAATCTTCGATTCGAGAAAGAGAATCGATATCTTTATCACTGACCAAGCTAAACGCCTGTCCCTCAGCACCAGCACGACCTGTACGGCCAATGCGATGAACATAGGATTCAGAATCACCCGGAAGTTCGTAGTTAATAACGAGGTCTACGCCTTTGATATCCAAACCACGAGCCGCTACGTCTGTAGCAACCAAGATGTTTAAGTGATTTTCAGCCTTGAATTGTTCCATCACACGAGTGCGCTGCGCTTGCGTGATCAAACTAGAAATCGCCATAGCCGGCATATCGTTGTCAGTCAAAAACTTAGCCACACGCTCAACATTGTGTTTGAAATTTGTGAAAACAATCACTTGTTTCGGATTGTGCAATTTCAAAAGTGAAAACAACATCTGAGGTTTTTCGCCGTCACCAACATGAAAGATCTGATCTTTCACGTTTTCAGCTTTTGCAGAATCACGACTGATATTGATTTCGACAGGCTCAGAACCAAATTGGTAGGCGGTATTCAAAACATCGAAGTTCAAAGTGGCACTGTAGACCAAGAATTGTCTTTCACGCGGCACTCGTTGCAAAATGAATTTCATATCATCTTTAAAGCCCATGTCGAACATGCGATCGGCTTCATCAAAAACAATGGCACGCACTTGCTTTAAGTCGACAAGATTTTCTTTGAAAAGATCAATCAAACGACCTGGGGTAGCGACGATAAACTCAACACCATTACGAAGTGCTTCTTTTTGTTTGTCGTATCCCGTTCCGCCATAAATAGCAAAACCACGCAGGCCACAATCAGTTCCAAGCTTGATAATATTATCTTGGACTTGCTCTGCAAGCTCACGAGTGGGTACCAACACAAGAATAAAATTCTGTGGTTTCCAATCAGGGAAGGCACGTTTTTGCACCAAAGCTTTTTGCTCTTCAGAAATATCTGGAGGCTGTGGACGGGCACGAAGAATGCGCTCCATCAATGGGATAGCAAAGGCTGCGGTTTTACCAGTGCCGGTCTGCGCGAGACCCGCCACATCTTTTCCGTCCAAAATAACTGGGATGGATTGTTCTTGAATCGGTGTGCATTCTGCGAAACCCGATTTTTCGATGGCACTATAAAGACTTGGTTCTAGATTTAATTCTGTAAATTTCAACTTTAACAACTCCGGTTACAAGGCCCGAAAGTAATGTCATCCATCGAAAATGTCAAAGAAACCAATGCAATAACGCCCTAGAAGCCGCCCACAAAGTCTTTCAGTACCCGGATAAACTCTTTCGGCTGATCGGCATGCACCCAATGGCCTGAATCAGCGATTTCGACGCCCTTAATCATTTGATTGGAAGCAAGCATTTCAGCGTAAACATCTGCGCTCAATTCTTTCGAGTTCTGACCTCTAATCA
>JANNCH010000472.1:0-7748 GCA_031386315.1 Pseudobdellovibrionaceae bacterium | reverse complement strand
ATCTTAGTTTCACAAGAGCCTGTGCAGAAACTGCTACCGACGGATGTCAAGCCCATCTTATTTAAAGGAAGTGTTTTACAGCCACTGGCCGATTTTCAAATCCGGGCACGATTGATCAAACAAGAAAACTATCGCTTTGATAACGCTTCTAAAGTTTCAAATCTCGATTTATGCGTGGGCTGGGGCCCATTATCAGATAATAAAATCATCGATAAATTACGTTTCAACCAAACCAACAGATTCTGTTTTTATGCCTGGGATAACCCACCCCCATTGGATCCCGATATCATAATGAGAAGCATGGCGAACATTCATATACTTGCTGAAAACGACACAGTCAGCGATGTGCTTTCTGGCCTGCGTCCTGGGCAGGTGTTGAATCTGCGAGGGCAGTTAGTGCGGGTCGATTACCGCGACGGGGGCGAGTGGGTGAGCTCGCTTTCGCGCACGGATACGGGTAACGGAGCCTGCGAAATCATGTTGGTGAAAAGCCTTGTCACTGAACTGTGACTGCTGAAAAAACAGGCGTTTGTCTCGTTTTGACTATGTGCATCCGTTATTCAATGTCCAATCAGACCATTAAATATCTTTTTTATAAAAAAATCCCTTAAAAATCATGGGTGAAGCTTGACGAACCCCCCTTTGGACTCACATTTAGAGGGAATCAGATCCGAATATTTAGTGAAGGAGTTCTCAAATGGCAAAAAATAGTAAGATTATTGGTATTGACCTTGGTACGACAAATTCGTGCGTGGCAATCATGGAAGGCGGAGAGGCCAAAGTTCTTGTGAATGAAGAAGGCGCTCGCACTACTCCTTCGGTTGTTGCTTTTACAAAAGATGGCGACCGTTTGGTTGGCCAAATTGCAAAACGTCAGGCAGTGACGAATCCAGAAAATACAATTTATTCTTCTAAACGTTTCATCGGACGTCGTTTCGAAGAAATCAAAGAAGAACTTAAACTGATCCCATACACTGTTGTTGCTAAAGGCAATGACTGTGCATTCAAAGTACAGGGCAAAACCGCTTCTCCGGAAGAAATTGCTGCGGCAGTTTTGGGTAAACTTAAAAAAGTTGCCGAAGACTATCTTGGCCACGAAGTGACCGAGGCCGTGATCACAGTTCCAGCTTATTTCAACGATTCACAAAGACAGGCGACGAAAGATGCCGGTCGTATTGCGGGTCTTGACGTAAAACGTATCATCAATGAGCCGACTGCGGCTGCATTGGCTTACGGTATGGATAAAAAGAAAGATGAAAAAATAGTGATCTACGATTTCGGGGGCGGTACGTTTGACGTATCTATCCTTGAAGTGGGTGATGGTGTCGTTGAAGTTCGCTCTACCAATGGGGACACTCACTTGGGTGGTGATAACTTCGATACAGTGATCCTTGAGTGGTTGATCACTGAGTTCAAAAAAGATCAAGGTATCGATCTTAAGAATGACAAAATGGCTTTGCAGCGCTTGAAAGAAGCGGCAGAGAAAGCAAAAATTGAATTATCGTCTGCGCAAGAATCTGACATCAATCTTCCGTTCATCACGGCCGATCAGTCAGGGCCAAAACATTTGCAGATTAAATTAACTCGTTCAAAATTTGATCAAATGACTGAAGATCTTGTGAAGCGCTCAATGGAACCTTGCAAAAAAGCCTTGGCTGATGCGGGCATAACTTCAGCACAAATCGACGAAGTTATTTTGGTGGGTGGATCGACTCGTATTCCAGCGATTCAAAAAGCCGTTAAAGATTTCTTCGGTAAAGAGCCGAACAGAACTGTGAATCCAGATGAAGTGGTCGCTATCGGTGCCGCTGTCCAGGGTGGAGTTCTAACAGGCGAAGTGAAAGATGTATTGTTACTAGATGTGATTCCACTTTCTTTGGGTATCGAAACTTTAGGCGGAGTGATGACCACTCTGATCGAAAGAAATTCAGCGATTCCAACGAAAAAAACTCAGACCTTCTCGACGGCAGCCGACAATCAACCAGGCGTTGATATCCATGTTTTGCAGGGCGAGCGCAAAATGGCAAGCGACAATAAAACGCTCGGCCGTTTCGAGTTGCAGGGGATTCCACCGGCTCCTCGTGGCACTCCACAGATTGAAGTGATTTTTGATATTGATGCGAATGGTATCTTAAGCGTTTCTGCAAAAGACAACGCTTCAGGAAAATCTCAGCAAATAAAAATCACTGCTCAGTCTGGTTTGAGTGAAGACGAAGTGAACAAGCTCGTTAAAGAAGCTGAATTGCAGGCTGAAGCTGATAAAGAAAAAGCAGAAGCAGCAACGCACAGAAATAATTTGGACAATTTAGTCTATCAAACTGAAAAATTGCTCAAAGATTCTGGTGACAAAATCCCAGCTGCCGATGTGACTGCTGCAAATGAAGCCATCACAGAAGCGAAAAAAGCTTTGGATGACAAAGCGACAGATGCTTCTACTTTAAAAGCGGCTCATGAAAGACTTCAGAATTTGACTCACAAGTTGACTTCTGAGCTTTACAAAACTCAAGGTGCACAACCGGGCGCTGAAGGTTCAGCGGCAGGTGAGTCCGGCGATAATGGTGCTTCTGCTGGTAATAAAGATGGCGACGATGTGATCGACGCTGACTATAAAGATGTTAATTAATTTGTTGTTCGAGCATTCCTAGGTGCGATCCAAGGGAGAATGTTTACATTCTCCCTTTTTTTCGCTGTGAGGCACGAGGCGAAGCTGGAGTTGGCCCACGACCAGAAGGCTCCGTGACAGCAGGTCACGGAGCTGTACTTAAGCGTACGCCTTCTTCTCTGGCCTTGCATCTAGAATTTTATCGAGCCACTTAAGTTAGTTTTGGTAATCCAGAGAGTTGACAAGAATTAGAGGCGCAACTCTAATAATAGCACTGCGAAGGTGGTGCCTATGTCTGAAACACTGATTCCTGTAAAGCCTGATTTTTCTAAGAATGCTCATATCAATATCGAGCAATACAAAGCACTCTATCAAGCTTCTATTTTGGATCCTGAAAAATTTTGGGCCGAGCAGGCAGAGCAACTTTCGTGGTTTAAAAAATGGAATAAAGTCAAAGACACTAGTTTTAAAAAACCTGTGCACATCAAATGGTTCAGTGGTGGTGAACTCAATGTTTCTTATAACTGCATCGATCGTCACCTTGAAAAACGTGCAAATAAAGTCGCAATTATTTGGGAATCTGATAGTCCAGATTTGCCCTCACGCAAAATCACATACAAAGAGCTGCATCAAGAGGTCTGTAAATTTGCAAATCTGCTAAAGATCCATGGCGTAAAGCGCGGGGACTGTGTCAGTATTTATATGCCCATGATTCCAGAGGCTGCCTATGCGATGCTTGCCTGTACACGTATCGGCGCCATGCACTCGGTAATTTTTGGTGGTTTTTCGCCGGACTCAATCGCGGATCGAATCAATAACAGCGAATCAAAGTTTGTCATTACAGCTGATGAAGGTCGACGTGGTGGAAAAACAATTCCATTAAAAGCGAACGTGGATGCCGCTTTGCCAAAAACACAAACAGTGCAAAAAGTTTTTGTTGTTAAGAACACAGGTGTAAGTATATCTATGATTGCAGGGCGCGACGTTTGGTATCACGAAGAAATAAAAAATGCTTCGCCAGATTGTGAATCTGAAAAAATGCGTGCCGAAGATCCGTTATTTATGCTGTACACTTCTGGGTCGACCGGAAAACCTAAGGGTGTCATGCACGCCACCGGTGGATATCTGCTGCATGCATCAATTACGTTTAAATATATTTTTGATTATCATGAGGATGATATTTATTGGTGCACGGCCGATGCAGGCTGGGTCACAGGGCATAGTTACTTAGTATACGGACCACTCAGTAATGGTGCGACCACATTGATGTTCGAGGGGATTCCAAGTTACCCATCGAACTCAAGGTTTTGGGAAGTGATTGATAAGCACAAAGTGAGTTTGTTTTACACGGCTCCGACGGCGATCCGTGCCCTGATGCGGGAAGGAGATGCGCCCGTCAAGGCAACTTCACGAAAATCTTTGCGATTGCTTGGCAGCGTGGGCGAGCCCATCAACCCCGAGGCTTGGCTGTGGTACTACAATGTGATTGGTGACGGTCGTTGCCCGATTGTCGATACTTGGTGGCAAACCGAGACCGGTGGTATTTTGATTTCTCCGCTACCGGGGGCGATTGCACAAAAACCCGGTTCTGCCACGTTGCCATTTTTCGGAGTGAAACCAAAAATTCTTTCGCTCGAAGGACAAGAACAAAAAGGCGCTGCCGAAGGGGTCCTTGTCCTCGAGGACAGTTGGCCAGGGCAAATGGTTTCAGTGTATAAAGACCACGCACGTTTTGAAGAAACCTATTTTTCGAGTTATCCAGGGTATTATTTTACTGGCGATGGCTGCCGTCGTGATGAGGACGGCTATTATTGGATCACGGGGCGAGTGGATGATGTGATCAATGTTTCGGGTCACAGAATTGGCACGGCCGAAGTTGAAAGTGCTTTGGTTAGCAATCACAAGGTGGCCGAGGCCGCTGTGGTGGGCTTTCCACACGACATCAAAGGGCAGGGGATTTATGCCTATGTGACTTTGAAGCAGGGCGAGATTGCCACGGATGAGCTCAGCAAAGAATTGGTTCAATGGGTTCGCAAAGAGATTGGTCCCATCGCCACGCCGGATGTCATTCAGTGGGCGCCGGGTTTGCCAAAGACAAGATCGGGCAAAATCATGCGCCGAATTTTACGTAAAATTGCCGAGAATCAAACAGATAGCTTAGGTGATACATCGACGCTGGCTGACCCTGGCGTTGTCCAGGATCTCATTGCTAATCGTCAGAATAAAGGATAGGTTGCCAGTTATGAAAACAAGATTGTTCGCCATTATTGGTATTGTGATTTTAGCAGTTTGGTCTCGTCTTATTCCACATCCATGGAATTTCACAGCGATCGGTGCAACCGCTTTATTCGGCGGTGCTTATCTGCAATCCCGCACTCTTTCGTTGGTTGTTCCACTTTTGGCTTTGTTTATTTCTGATATGATTCTTGGTTTTCATCCAACAATGGTTTTTGTATATGCTGCCTTTGCTTTGATCGTTGTTTTAGGTTGGACTCTGCAAGAAAAGAAAACTGTGATCAGACTTGCGACCTATTCTTTAGTCACAAGTTGCGTTTTCTTTTTGATTTCAAATTTCGGTTTTTGGTTCATGGAATCCCTTTACAGCAAAGACGCGGCCGGTTTGATGGCCTGCTATGTTGCGGGTATTCCATTTTTTACGAATCAAGTTTTGGGTGATTTATTCTATGTGGGCCTGATGTTTGGTGCCTTTGAATATGCCAAAAAACATGTTCCGACCTTGGTGCGCGCTTCAAATAAATAAGTTCAATAAATTTAAAAAGTTATTTCTTCTTTTTCAAACGTGAATTCATGGCTTTGACCTTGCTCACTTGCTGAAGGCGAAATTTTTCTAGGTCACTTGCGATCTTTGGATCATTGACGCCCAGGATGCGAGCGGCAAGCAGGCCGGCATTTGTAGCATTATCAATGGCCATCGTAGCAACAGGGACGCCCTTAGGCATTTGTACGATGGATAACAAAGCATCTATACCGTGCATCTTGCCAACAATTACTGGAACTCCAATGACCGGTAGAGTTGTTAAGCTTGCAACCATTCCAGGTAAATGGGCGGCGCCACCAGCTCCCGCAATAATCACACCCACATTGTTTTTTTGGGCTTCTTGGGCGAAGGCGACCATTTTTTCCGGTGTGCGGTGGGCAGACACAATCGAAATCTCGTAAGGAATTTTAAAATCCTTCAAAACCTCGGCCGCTTTTTCCATCACTGGTAAATCTGTTTCGCTTCCCATGATAATTGCGACTTTTAGTTTTTTATTTTTCACAAGGGCCCCAGGTGTTTAATTTTTTTTCGTTCTTTTAAAGCCAGCTTCAAAAGTGATTTGACGTTTGTGCCAGTGTAATTGATGTGGCCCATCTTGCGACCTGGGCGATTTTCTTTTTTGCCGTACCAGTGAAGTTTGCCTTCAAGGTTTTTTGAAAAAGCAGGGGCTTCGTCACTTGTACCCACTAAATTTGTCATGGCAAAGGCTTTGCTTAATTGTTTTGATTCGAAAAAATCAAAACCCATAATCGCAAGCCAGTGCAATGTGAACTGATCAGTTGTCATGGCATTCAGTGAAAAATGACCCGAGTTATGCACCCGTGGTGCAATTTCATTTACTAGTAAGCTGCGGCCCGTATCAAAAAGTTCAAAGGCGATGACCCCAACATATTTAATTTTATCCAAGTAAACTGCTAGATCGATAACAAGACCGTTGAACTTGAAATGCTTTTCAGGGCCGATCACCCAATCACAGCGATTTTCAGTTTGTTTGGTTTGCACGAGCGGAAAGTGAATCATTTCGCCCTGAGGGTTGCGAGCCATGATCACTGCAAGTTCTCGCTTGAACGGGATAAAGGCCTCGGCGATATAGTCATTTCCTGCAATCGAAATCTTTTCTAAAATACGATGTAAATCATTTTCGTTTTTAACAACGAAAGTGCCATTGCCATCATAGCCACCGGTGCGTTTTTTAATAATAAATTTGTTTTTAAATAAAGCAGAAGCATTTTTAACGTCTTCAGTATTATGGATCACTATAAAATCTGCCGTTGGGATGTGGTGATCTAGCAAGCTTTCTTTTTGAGTCAGTCGATCTTGTAGCATGCGCATGACGTGGGGTTCGGGAGTAACAGGTGTTTTTGTTTGTTCGCTTATTTCAGATAATAATTCACCCGAATAGAATTCACTTTCGAAAGTCACGATCTCGACTTCTTTAAAAAAAGCTTTCAGATCTTTGGGATCATGGGGACTTCCCTTGTGCCAATGTTTGACGACTTGGGCAGCGGGATCGGTTTCATTTTCACTCAAGACATGCACTTCGAGCCCCAAGTCGGCGCCCTTGAGTGCTAGCATGCGTGCTAGTTGGCCCCCGCCGAGAATTCCGACCTTAGTAGCTGGCTTATATGAACTTTGTGCTGAGATCATGGGTCCCTCTTGCTTTTTGACAATGGCAGTGTAAAACATCGAAATGCAAAATAGTAGAAGAGAAATACTTGGCGGACGTGTTAATTTCCCGTTGTGCTTAGCGCCAATGGTGGGATTGAGCCACGTGGCCCTGCGCCAGGTGATTCGCGCCTATATGCCTTCGGATGCTTTTACTATTTGGCCTACCGAAATGTTAAATTCTCGGCGACTGCCCAATGAAGATCTCACAGCAACTCCTGAAACAATGCGAGCCCCTGAAGAAGATTTTTTAGTCCCACAGATTTTAGGCAACGAAGAAAAAAATATTGCCCTCAGCGTGAAGCGACTTGAAGACTGGGGTGCCGTCGGTATCGACATCAATATGGGCTGCCCTGTGCAAAAGGCTCTCAAGCACAATTATGGAGTCGCCTTGATGGGTGACGCCAACTATGCTGCCGAGGTCGTTGCGATGACGGTGCGAAATACCACTTTGCCAGTCAGTGTAAAGTTGCGTGCTGTTGGCAGCACAAAAGAATTTCCAGAGCTCTTAGGTTTTGTATCCGGTTTGCGTGATGCAGGGGCCTCTTGGGTTTGTTTGCATCCGCGCACAGCTGCACAAAAACGCAGGGGCTCAGCCGACTGGGAGCAAATCAAACAATTGCGAGCCGCCGTAGACTTTCCAATTATTGGCAATGGTGATGTGCAGACAGCTGAGGATGTGCATCTGATGTTGCAAGAAAC
>JANNCH010000403.1:0-2022 GCA_031386315.1 Pseudobdellovibrionaceae bacterium | reverse complement strand
TCCAAATGCAGGCTCTTTAGTTGGAATCCCATCAATACGTTCGGTCACATTGCCTGGGTCCATCGCAAGTAAGGCTTCAGGTCTGAGAACACCACCACCTACGCGGTTACCCTTTATCATCACTCGGTATTCGCCTGGAGCTAATTGCAAGTTATCGCGAATGTGAATACTTGGCACTACAATACCTAAATCCAAAGCAAACTGCTTACGTATACTGGTAATCCGCTCGATCAAGTCACCACTCTTATCTGATTCAACGACATTGATAAGTCCATATCCCACTTCAAGCTCAACCATATCCAAAGGAAGCATCCCTTCGATATTTTCTTTTTTCGGTGCCGATGCTGCGGCGTCGGTTTTTTTCTTTTCATTTGTTTTTTCTTCAGCGCGGTATTTCGTGATCATCCAAGCTATACCACCCAAGAAACAGGACATTGTTAAAAACGACATTGTTGGCATTCCAGGAACTAAAGCCAACAAGGCAAGCACACCGCCTGAAATACCGACAGCACGCGGATTCATAAATAGCTGACTTGTGATCTCTGCACCAAGATCTTTATCAGCACGCGCACTTCGCGTTACAATAGTACCGGCAGCAGTCGAGATAATTAAGGCGGGAATCTGCGCCAAAAGTCCATCACCAATAGTCAACATCGTGTAGTACTTAGCAGCTGTTGCAACATCAAGGCCTTTTTGGATCACACCAATACACAAACCGCCCAAAACGTTGATCACTGTGATAATAATCCCGGCGATGGCATCTCCGCGTACGAATTTGCTAGCACCATCCATGGCCCCATAGAAATCAGCTTCTTGTTCAATTTCGCGTCGACGACGGCGGGCTTCTGATTCATTGATCAAACCCGCATTTAAGTCTGCATCGATTGACATTTGCTTACCTGGCATTGCATCTAAGGTGAATCGAGCTCCGACCTCTGCCACACGGCCCGAACCCTTGGTGATAACGATAAAATTGATGACAATCAAAATTGCAAACATAATAAAACCAATGACATAGTTGTCACCGACGACGAAACTTCCGAAGGCCTGAATCACGTGCCCAGCAGCAGCAGTTCCTTCGTGACCATGGGTCAAAATCAAACGTGTTGTCGCCACATTCAGTGACAGACGAAACAATGTGGTCATCAAAAGCAATGACGGAAATGAAGTAAAATCGAGTGCTCTTTGAGCATAAATTGCGACTAATAGAATTAACAGACTGAGGGCCAATGAAAAACTGAGAGCAACATCAAGCAAAACTGGTGGCAGCGGAATAATCATCACGGCAAGAATTGCCAATATACCAGCTGCTACAAATAAATCTGTATTCTTCGTGATTTTTTCAAACTTTTTCACGAACTGAAATATTTGTTCCATTATCTATTCATCCTTTTCTTTTTACGCAATCTGTAAACATACGAAAGCACCTCAGCGACTGCGACGAACAGCTCACGAGGAATAACCTGGCCAATTTTGATAGTTTTATAAATAGTGCGAGCCAGCGGCTTATTTTCGACGATGGGTATATTATGCTGACGAGCAATTTCTTTAATTTTTTCGGCCACTAAATCTGCACCCTTTGCAACAATTTGTGGTGCCGGTAGATTGTCGCCATATTTCATTGCTACAGCAATGTGGGTCGGGTTTGTGATAATCACATCTGCCTTCGGGACGTCGGCCATCATGCGACGACTAGACATCTCGCGCTGAATACGACGAATGCGCGCTTTGATCATCGGATCACCCTCGCGCGATTTAGACTCTTCTTTGACTTCTTGTTTAGTCATCATCATTTTTTTCTCAATATCCCAGCGCTGAAAAAAATAATCGGCCAATGCGAGAACCAACATCAGCCCACCCACACTCATCAATAACTTGACCGTAACAGTACCGAGATATCCAAAAATTTGCTCAATCGAAAAGCTCAACAGATAAGGCACTTGTTTAACTTCACCTTTTAAAATGAAGTACAAAATGATTCCAACAGCAGTTAGTTTTGCGACTGACTTAAGAGCCTCAACA
>JANNCH010000385.1:0-6328 GCA_031386315.1 Pseudobdellovibrionaceae bacterium | reverse complement strand
TCATATCGGTGACGATGGCGTTCATGAATCGCTGTGGACTTGTAAATTTGCGCCACATGACTGCCTTTTGTTAAAGCACATGGGAATGAACCCAAACGCATGGTGCCGCCCTTATTGACGATTCCGCGCTGTTCACTCATCGAGTCGATCACAAAATTACCATTGCGTTTTGTTTCACTGTGGAATTCGCGACTTGTGGCATCCTGAATACCACAAACATTGCGTGCAAACTCGATCGCTGCCAATTGCATACCAAAACAAATTCCGAAAAATGGAATTTGTTTTTCACGAGCAAAACGAATTGCTGTAATTTTACCTTCAACACCGCGTGTGCCGAAGCCCCCGGGGACTAAAATACCGTCCACACCGCTTAGCGTACCAACAACATTTTTTTCAGTTAATTTTTCAGAGTCCACATAAATGATTTCTAACTTTGCTTTGTTGGCAATACCACCGTGAACCAATGATTCATGCAACGACTTGTAAGATTCTTTTAGATCAACGTATTTGCCTACAACACCGATTTTTACAGTGTGTGAAGGGTTTTTTAAAACTTGTACGATGCTTTGCCATCCACGCACATTCAAACGACCTGACTCAAGACCAAAGCGATCCACAATCAATTCATCCAAATGTTGCGCATGCAATGCTAGCGGAACTTCATAAATAGTTGAGGAATCTTGAGCCGCAATGACGTTTGCAGGCTTCACCGAGCAAAACAAGCCAATTTTAGCTTTTAAATTATCATCAATAGGTTTTTCAGAACGACAAACCAAAAAGTCAGGCTGCAAACCCAAGGCACGCAGCTCTTTCACCGAGTGCTGAGTCGGTTTACTTTTTAATTCACCCGCAGCTGCAATATACGGAACATAGGTCACATGCACAAGAACTGTGTTTTCAAGACCCACATCGTTTCGCATTTGGCGAATAGCCTCTAAGAATGGTTGTCCTTCGATATCACCAACAGTACCGCCAATTTCAACGATGACGATTTCGCTGCCTTGGCCAGCTTCGTAAATGCGGGCTTTAATTTCGTCAGTGATATGAGGAATCACCTGAACAGTTCCACCTAAATAATCACCACGACGTTCGCGACTCAAAACCGTGTCATAAATTTGACCAGTCGATACACTGTTCGAACGTGTCATCACAGCAGAAGTGAATCTTTCATAGTGCCCCAAATCCAAATCTGTTTCGGCACCGTCTTCGGTGACATAAACTTCCCCGTGTTGAAATGGTGACATTGTGCCTGGGTCCACATTCAAATACGGGTCAAACTTCATAATGGTCACTCTATGACCACGAGCCTCTAGTAGTGAACCAAGGCTAGCAGCAGTTAAACCTTTACCAATTGAAGAGACCACCCCACCAGTTACAAAAATAAATTTTTGCTTCAATGCTTTGTTTGTACTTTTTTGGGTCGAAATTTTCTGCGTCGAAGTTCTGACACTTTTTTTCGCCATTTTATTTCCTTTGGCTTAGCAATTTTTCGAGCTTAGTCAAATCTTCGGCAGTATCCACGCCCAGGCTTGCTGACTCGACTTTAACAACTTTAATTTTTGCACCTAAATATAACGCCCGCAATTGCTCAAGACTTTCAGCCTTTTCAATTACGGCTGGCGCAGTCTCGCAAAATTCTTTTAAGAATTTTTTGGTGTATGCATACATTCCAATATGCTTCAAAGCACCTTCTGAGGTCCCCAAACTTTGTACAGAATTACGCGAATAGGGAATGGCAAAACGACTGAAGTACAAAGCTTCATCACGATGGTTTATAACAACTTTCACAGTATTTTTGTTTTCAAGATCTTCACTTGCCAGTGGATGTGCTAACGTAGCCATATCAAGTCCCGGATCCTTGATAAACACTTCTGCCAAGCGATCAATCAGACTTCCGGTCACTAGGGGTTCGTCCCCTTGAATATTCACAACAATATCACAATCTGTATCTTTGATAGCGGCATAGATGCGATCAGATCCCGATGGTAGCTCAGGATCTGTCATCACAACACGAACACCACAGGCCTGTGCGGCAGCGGCGATACGACAGTCATCTGTCGCAACAATAAGTTCTTGAAGAAGTTTACTTTGTTTCGCGCCTTCGATAGTCCACTGGATCAGCGGCATACCTTGAAGTGGAGCAAGCAGTTTTTCTGGGAAACGTGTCGAGCCAATACGTGCGGGGATGACTCCGACAATTTTCATTTTCTGGCCACCCAAGTTTTATAAATAAAATTTTCCACATCTTCGTGGCCAATTTTTTTCAAAGTCGATGTTACAAAAACATCTGACAGACCAGATTGCTTTTTAATTTTCAAACTAGCTGCATTAATTTCATTTTTCGACATCTTATCAGCTTTGGTCAAAACCACAGCCATCGGAAAATCTTGCTCTGAAGAAAACTTTTTCAACATTTCTTCATCCGCTGTCCAATCACGGCGAATATCCATGATCAAAATAAGGCCCTGCAAAGTTTCTCGTTGAGTTAAATAAACTTCGATCATGCGATGCCATTCATCTACTTCGTCCGCAGATCGCGCCGCGAAGCCATAACCTGGCATATCGACCATCACATATTTGTTGTTCACAGAAAAGAAATTCAGCAGACGGGTTTTACCCGGCGTCGAGCTGACCTTGGCAATCTTGCCTCCGCCGATGGCATTCAAAAAAGATGACTTGCCGGCATTCGATCGACCCGCGATGGCCACCTCGGCTTTTTTTGCTGGTGGAAAATCCTGGGGGTAAACGGCGCTCTTAATAAACTGTATAGATGCTGGCATATCTCAACCTACCCTAGCTTAGGCATTTTCTCAATTCTTGGACTGTCTTCTTTGACTAAATAATAGCCCGAGTCGAAATAAGCTCAAAACCAATGTGTTTGAAATGAGACTGGTCCGAGACTTGAAATAGTGTCCGGTAACCAAGGAGAACCCATGAAAGCCTATTTTAAAAGCATCAACACCCCCACAATGACCATACTTGAAGCACAAGAATTTATGACCCTCGCAAGCAACGAATCCGAGCGACATTCGCGCCTTGAAATAAAAAACGATCAATACATTTTAAAAGACCTGCGCAGCGGCTCAGGCACATACATTAATGGCACTCTTATTCACGAAGCTGTCTTGCAAGATGCCGACATTATCACAATGGGCGAAGTTGAATTGGTCTTTTCAGATGGCAATGATTCATGCGAAGGTTTCCCGTTAAAAAGCAAAAACACTGTTTGGAATCAAGAACTCCAATGCCTTGGCAATGTTGCCAAAACTGAATTGCCTGTTTTAATTTTAGGCCCCTCTGGCACAGGCAAAGATGTGATCGCGCAAGCACTGCACGAAAATAGCCGCCGCAGCAAAGGCCCCTTGGTAAGTGTCAACTGCAGTGCGCTGACAGAAACACTGGTTGAAAGTGAACTTTTTGGTCACATCAAAGGATCTTTCACCGGCGCCATCAGCGATCGCAAAGGGGCCTTCGAAGCAGCACGCGGAGGAACTTTATTCTTAGATGAAATTGGCGACCTCACCTACAGCCTGCAAGCAAAACTTTTACGCGCACTTGAAAACAATGAAATCCGTCCTGTCGGAAGTGATCGCAATCAAACAACTGATGTGCGCATTATCGCCGCTACACACCAAAATATGTATGACAAGATCAGAAACGGAACATTTCGTAGTGATCTTTACTTCCGACTCAACGTCGTTAGCATTACTCCACCCAGTTTGCAGTTACGCATGGAGGACTTCGAAGGCCTGCTTTACACATTTTCACGTCAAATGCGTGTTCGATTTAGCATTGCAGCGATCAACCGACTCAAAAAGCACAGCTGGCCCGGCAACATTCGAGAGCTAAAAAATTTAGTTGCCCGTGCATCTGCACTTTATCCCAAACAAAGTATCGAAGAGGTCCATGTTGAAAAGTTGATTGATAAAACATTACTTTCACCAAGTGAACACGCCCGCCCAGAAGCTTTACCGATGCTCAAAGAAATTGAAAAACACATGATTGTTCAAAAGCTAAGCTTGTATAAAGGCAATCAACGACGTGCCGCTCAGGATCTTGGAATGCCAAAAAGCACACTGCATGATCGCTTGAAATATTATGATATCAATATTTTAGATTTTAAAGGCAACTAGGGTATGCCCTAGGGTTTTACGATCGCCGTTTTTATGTAAAACCTTCTGATTTTACCCTTGGTCAGGATTTTATTCACTTCTTTGCGAAGTTTTTCGCAAAGAAGTTGTTTCCCCTCACCAGAGGCAAGTTGATCAAAAGTAAGGTCTTCAATATTTCTTTGTATTAAATCTTTCACTTCAGCTTCACGATCCTTTACTTCAACCATGACGTCTGAAGCAGAGCCCTCAATATAAAAATCCATTGCTGCCATGGGACTGTCGCCCGAATTTCTAGAGCGGCCTATGTTTACCACCATGCGCGATATTTCCATGATATCTTTCGAACTGTGAGTGGACTCGTATAAAAATTCAGTTTCATTGGACTCAAATGAAAAGGATTCTTGCGACCAGTCTTTCATAGAACTAATAAAAAGTTCTTCACTGTGTGGAAACAATCCTTTGGTCACCGCTTTATAACTAATAAAAGCGGCACCAATAAACAATGCAATCATTGCAACAATAGAAATTTTCTTTTTGCCTGATGAGTATTTAAATGTGCGTAAATTATCGCTCATTTTTTCTTTTCTCGAACTCAAGGACTCTTTCAGTAGCACCAAAAAAGCTCGTGGAATCGCCACTAACTTTTCTTTAAAAGTGAGTGTTTCTTTCGGAGCATCCGCATTGAAATCGATTATAAAACCATCGACTAAAGCATCACGCATTTCTTCATTGGGACCAATTTTCGAAAGTTGATTCTGAAATTGCGGATCAATTTTATTCAGAGTGGCGTCGATTTCATCCAAGCTAACCAGATCCGCATTGTCGAAAGTGTTTGGATCCGAAGCTATCGATACAGCATCAACAAAAGGCGTAGCCCCTACCTTGGTCTGGTTATTTGGATCAACTGGCTCATCAGTCACTGGATTCTCCCCTGACCATTGTAAGAAAAGCAGGCCCCATGTCGCAAGTTAATTTATTCATTCACAGACTTCGTATAAAATTAAAAGTGAAATCGGAGAATCCATGCAAAATTCAATTCTTGTTCAGTTTTTGATTTTAGTGATTTTTGGAACCTTTTTAAACACTGGATGCAATCACTTCGGTCGATCGAACGACAGCGGCTACAATCAAGACGAAAGTTATCAATCGGACTCGCACAGGGATTATAATCGCGATCGTGAAATGCGCAAAACCGCTTACGAATTAGGTTTGGATCCCGCCAATGCGCTGTCGGCAGATGAACAAGCACGAGTCAATGATCGCATCCAAATTCGCTCACTAGAACGCACGCTTGGATCAAAAAAAGAACGTGAACAGTATTCAAAGATTTTGCCTTGGCTTAAAACAGATCGTGAAAAAATTGAATTTTTATCTGTACCAAGCCTTGAAGGGCGCCAGCAATGGGTAAATACTCGCGGTATTTGGGACCGAACAAAGTTACCTGCTGCAGAAATGAAAGAACTCATTGATGCTCAAGATATTTCTGTGGGTATGCCACAAGATTATGTCAAACGAGCTTGGGGCGAACCACAAAACGTAGACATATCTGGAAACCCAATCTACAAAAATGAACGCTGGCGCTACCAAAGATTCATTTCAGCACCAGACGGATACAAAAAAGAAACCCGCTTCGTATACTTCGAAGGTGGCCGAGTCGTTGGTTGGGAAACTGAATAACGAGAATACTCTTTCAGACGCAAGGCAAGAGGAGGAAAGTCGTCTTAGTGGGCTTCGTCCCAGTTGTTGCCTATTGCATAGTTCACTTTCAAGGGAACTCTTAGTTGCGCAACACCTTCCATGATTTTGATTATTTGCGGTAGGTGCTCTTTTAAGACTTCTTCGCGTTCTTCAATGATTAGCTCATCATGTACTTGCAATAACATTGGTACTTTTTTAACTTCTTTAGCAATGTCTATCATTGCTTTTTTTACTAGGTCACTGGCTGTCCCTTGAATGGGGGCATTGATAGCGGCACGTTCGCCGAATTTTTTTACCATCACGCTTTTTGACTGTAACTCGTCGATATAACGACGACGACCTGAAAGCATTTCTACGTAACCTTTTTCGTGGGCGGTTTTCACGGTGCTATCAATATAATCACGGATATTTTTAAAGCGTTCGAAATAACGTTTAATGATTTCTTGGGCTTCACCGCGAGGGATTCCTAAATTTTCAGCCAATCCAAAGGCGCCTTGGCCGTATGCAATACCAAAATT
>JANNCH010000366.1:0-11936 GCA_031386315.1 Pseudobdellovibrionaceae bacterium | reverse complement strand
TGTTCCCCCGCACCCAACGCTTTTTTAGCAGTTAATCCGACGGCGATACTGCCAACAGTGACTAAGCCAAGAGTTGCCACGTGAGAATACTCGTGACCAACGCCGGGAATAAGTTGTGTCCAGTTAAATGACATTTTTATCTTCCTCTTTAAATGCTTCTGTAATCGCATACACTAGGGCCGAAACCACAAAGCTAGCAACACCCAACGCAAACCACAAAAGTTGTGCCCATGCTTGGTGTACAAACCAGTAAATAATGACTCCTAAAATCGCGTACTTAAATACAATGATAGCTATGGCCAGGGCAATGTATTTCTTCTGAAAGATAAAGCTCATGCCGATGGCCCACGAAAGGAAGCCATACCAGATCAATAAACCACCCATAAAGAACGATAACGCAACGTGCTGCGAGCCATAAGCAGCCCATATAATCACGCTCAAGGTCAGCGTTACGATAAGTTGAATGAGGTTCATTTTTTTCATGATTTTTGATCGTCTTTGCCGATGTTTTTTTCTTCTTCTTTTTCCATCTTACGTAAAAGCCAAATGATACGGGTCATCCAGGCAATCAGCGAAAAGACGGCTAAAACAATAAAGATTATGCCCTTGGTTTGGTATTTTTCATCCAGGGCTTCACCTAAGTAATAGGAACCAACGATGAGGCCTACCAATTCAAAACCAATCGAGACAAAAACTAAATACTTACCCATTATTTTCTGAATCCTTTTGCGCCAGGTGCATTTTTTTGACGTTCCTGGATGCGTTTGATTCGCAGCTCAATATATTCCGGGGGACTGTACTTGCCGCGGTAAGTTTCAAGTACCTTAAGTGCGCTCTTGTAGTCATTGTTTTCTTCGTAGCAAATCGCCAGGATTAAGCCCACGTTCTCTTTCACAGCTTTGTCGGGATAAGTATCGATAATGGTTTTAAATACGTCCACGGCCTTTGAAAACTGTTTCTGTGCTACTAAAATATTGCCCTTGAGTAGTTGTCCACCAAAGCTGATGTTTTCATCACTTTTTTTAGTCAACAGGGCTTCGATCTCGCTCAAAGACTGAGCATAATTTCCCATGTAGTAATAAGCGCGCGCTAAGCTTAGGCGATACTGGGCATCTTCAAGATCGTTGTGGGGCATTTCAATAAGCTTACTGAGCTCAACAACGGCCGCGTTGTAATCCTGTAGATTATCAAAATAAATACTCGCCACTTGTTTTTGTGCCCGTAAGCGCTCTGCGGGTTCAGGGCTGTGCAAGACGATGAACTTAAAATATTCAATCGCCTTGTTATAATCTTTTATTTCATAGAATGTGATTCGAGCGGCTTCGCGAGCGGCGTCCAGCGTAAGGCTAGAGCCGGTATTTCGTTTGATGACTTTTTCAAGGTGACTGACGGCTATGCGAAAGTGACCTTGATCGATGGCCTTTTGAGCATCTGCATAGTCTGCTTTTTCTTGAGACGTACATCCATTTAAAAGAAGAATCCCAGCAAATAAGATCAGAATTAATCTGATCATTTAGTGAGTTTCCTCTCCTTGTTTATCAACATCATCAATTGCTGCCACACCAGAAACGATCTCGGCTTTGTCATCTAAATTAATCAGACGAACGCCTTGAGTATTTCTACCAAGAACCGAGATACCCGCAATCGTCATGCGAATAACTTGTCCTTGATCCGTTGAAAGAATCAGCTCTTGAATCGCAGAAACTTTCATAACACCAACTACGATACCAACTTTGTCGGTCGTTTTTTGTGTGATGATACCAACGCCGCCACGGCTTTGGATTCTGTACTCTTCTAGCTCAGAACGTTTGCCGTAACCTTTTGAAGTCACCATCAAGATTGTGTCTTTACAGCCCTTTTCAAAGATACATGTGCCGATAATCGAATCTTCTTTAGAAAGAGTCATCCCCTTCACGCCGCGTGCAGAGCGTCCCATCGGACGCACATCTGCTTCGTTGAAACGAATCGACATACCTTCTTTAGTTGCTAAGAAAATGTCGCTCATGCCATCAGAAATTTTCGCATCGATCACGCCATCTTCAAGATCGGTCGTCAAAGCGATAATTCCCGCTGTGCGTGGATTCGCAAAAGAATCTAACGATGTTTTTTTGATAATCCCTTTTTCAGTGACCATCACGACATATTTATTTTCTGAAAATTCTTCCACTGGTAAAATGGCACGTACTTTTTCGTTTGCAGAAAGTTGTACGACGTTCGCAATCGCTTTGCCTTTTGAAGTTCTATTTCCAAGTGGCAGCCGGTGAACTTTACACCAGTAAACTTTGCCCTTGTCAGTGAAGACTAAGAGCATTGTTTTAGTGCTTGCTGTAAAGATATCGGTCACATAGTCCTCTTCACGAGTCTCCATGCCCTTGAGGCCTTTACCACCACGTTTTTGTACGCGGTATTCGTCCACCGGAATACGCTTGATGTAGCCAGTGTTTGTGATTGTCACAACCATTGATTCATCTGCAATCAAATCCTCATCTTCGATGTCGTTCAAATCACCTTGGATTTGTGTGCGGCGAGGGTCGGCGAATTTTTTTCTAATTTCTTCAAGCTCGTTCACGATAATTTTGAAAACTTCACGAACATCTGCAAGTACAAAACGCAACCAGTCGATTTGTTTTGTAAGCTCAGCTAGTTCGTTGATGATTTTATCAATCTCAAGGCCTGTCAGTCTTTGTAAACGCATTTCTAAAATTGCGACAGCTTGTCTTTCGCTGAAATTAAATTTAGCCATGAGGGCTTCGCGGGCTGCTGTTGCTTCTTTTGAAGCTTTAATTGTTTGAATAACTTCGTCGATATGATCGAGGGCTTTTTTCAAACCTTCTAAAATATGTGCACGCTCTAAAGCTTTTTTCAGTTCAAAGATACAACGTTTAGTAACAACGTCACGACGATGCTCAACAAAGGCCTCAAGCATTCTTTTCAAATCAAATGTGACGGGCTGATTCTTTGAATCCAGCGCCAGCATGATGATACCAAAGCTAGTTTGTAGTTGTGTGAACTTGTAAAGGCGATTTAAAATCACACTTGCATTTTCACCACGTTTTAAATTGATCACGATACGCATACCTTCGCGAGAAGACTCGTCACGGATATCAGAAATACCTTCGACAGTTTTTTCACGAACAAGGTCAGCGATGCTTTCGATTAGCTTCGCTTTATTTACCTGATATGGGATCTCAGAGACAATAATGTCTTCGCGATCTTTATTCGGTACGATATCAGCAACGGCTTTTAAAGAAATGACTCCTCGGCCTTTTTTATAAGCCTGCAAAATCCCTTCGCGACCAGCGATCACACCGGCAGAAGGGAAGTCAGGTCCTTTTACGAATTGCATAAGCTCATCGATTTCACATGTTGGATTTGCGATCAAATGAATGGTTGCATCGATCACTTCGCCCAAATTGTGTGGTGGGATATTTGTCGCCATACCAACTGCGATACCTGAAGAGCCATTCACCAAAAGATTTGGGAATTTTGCAGGCAGAACTAGCGGAATTTCTAAGCTGTCATCATAGTTGGGTCCAAATGGAACTGTTTCTTTTTCAAGATCAGACAAAAGCTCTTCAGCAAGTTTTGTCATACGAACCTCTGTGTAACGAGAGGCCGCCGCAGAGTCGCCATCGATCGATCCAAAGTTACCTTGGCCATCCGTCAAAGGATAGCGCAAAGAAAAATCTTGAGCCATACGAACCATAGATTCGTATACGGCCACATCACCGTGCGGATGGTATTTACCAATTACATCACCAACAATACGGGCAGATTTTTTATAGGGCTTATCATGTGTGTTACTCACTTCATGCTGAGCAAATAAAATACGTCTGTGAACAGGTTTCAATCCATCACGAACATCGGGTAGGGCACGGCCGGCAATAACAGACATCGAATACTGAAGATATGCATCACGCATTTCTTTGTTAATATCGACCTGGGTTACGCCTTTTTCTGGTTTATGTTCCATATCTAATTCTCACCAATCAAATAAATTATACTTAAAAACTATACGTCAAGGTTGCGAGCCATCAGTGCATTGTCTTGAATAAACTGACGACGTGGCTCTACAAGTTCACCCATCAAAATACTGAATGTTTCATCGGCCGCAACAGCGTCATCCACAGTCACTTGTAAAAGATTACGATGCTCTGGATTCAAAGTGGTTTCCCACAATTGCTCTGGATTCATCTCTCCCAATCCTTTATATCGCTGAATGTAGACACCTTTTTTTGTAGCTTCCATCACGTATGTAAAGAACGCATTGTAGTCTTCAAACTGAACTTCGCTTTCGCCATGTTTTATGGTTATTGGCAAAGTTGTGATCCCTTGAATTGTTTTCCAGATATTGCGAAGCTCAACAAATTCGGGCGCATTCAAAGTCATACCACTCAGGCGAGTAGTCAACTTATCAGCGTAGCGAACTGTATTGATTTCGGTGATCAATTTACCATCTTCATTTTGGCCGGTGCTGAAATTAATATCTGTAACGCCAAGTTCGGGGCTCGTATTGATCCAAGCTTTTAGATCTTCCAAAGTTGCTTTCATTTTTGTTTCTTCAACTAAAACTTTTTCTAAGTCGCTCACTTTTGTGACAAAGAAACTAAGAACAGCTTGGTCATACTTTGCTGAAGAAGATTTCAACAAGTTATTGAATTTTTGAATTCCAACAACCAATTTTCGCAAATCAACTTCGGTTAAGTTTTCTTTCCCTTTGATTTTGAAATTATTCAAACCAGAGCTTAAAAGATATTCAGTCAATGCTGCTTCATCTTTCAGGTATGTTTCTGAGGTTCCTTTTTTCGCACGGTACAAAGGTGGCTGAGCGATATAAATATATCCGCGATCCAAAACATCTGGCATTTGACGATAGAAGAAAGTCAAAAGCAGAGTACGAATGTGCGATCCATCGACATCGGCATCGGTCATAATAATAATTTTATGGTAGCGAATCTTATCTACGTTGACGTTATCTTTACCAATACCTGTGCCTAATGCAGAGATCATCATGCGGATCTCTTCGTTCGAAAGCATTTTATCAAAACGTGCTTTTTCAACGTTCAGAATTTTACCCTTCAAAGGCAGAACAGCTTGTGTCTTACGATCACGAGCTTGCTTGGCAGATCCACCTGCCGAGTCCCCTTCCACTAGGTACAATTCACAAAGTGCAGGATCGCGCTCTTGGCAATCGGCCATTTTCCCTGGCAGAGAGCCGCTGTCCAAAGCAGTCTTACGACGAGTCAGATCGCGGGCTTTTCTGGCAGCATCGCGGGCACGAGCTGCCTCGACGCATTTCATGATAATATTTTTTGCTACTGATGGATTGCGATCCATCCAATCAGCTAATTTTTCATTTACCAAAGACTCAACGATACCTTTTACTTCGGTATTACCAAGTTTGGTTTTCGTTTGTCCTTCAAATTGTGGTTCGCGAACTTTTACCGAAATAACGGCCGCAAGTCCTTCACGAATATCTTCACCCTCAAGATTTGTTTTCAAATCTTTCAAAAGATTTTTTTCAGTCGCATATTGATTCGTTGTACGGGTCAAGGCGCCACGGAAACCGATTAAGTGAGTTCCACCTTCAATCGTGTTGATGTTGTTGCAATACGTGAAAATAGATTCTGAATATGTATCGTTCCACTGAAGAGCAATTTCCATTTCAACATCGTCTTTTTCACCTTTGAAATAAACGACTTCATTATGTAAAGCTTTTTTAGATTGATTCATGTACTGAACAAATTCAGCTACGCCATTCGCATATTGGAAATCTTGTTTTTTTCCTGTGCGCTCATCTTTGAGAGCGATATGTAAACCAGCATTCAAAAAAGCCAATTCACGAAAACGATTTGCAAGAGTATTAAAATCGTATACCACAGCTTCGTCTTTAAAAATTTCGCGATCTGGTTTAAAAGTTGTGATGGTTCCCGTTTTAGTCGATGGTGCACCTTTTTCGACAGGTCCTTGAATGGCTCCCTTTTCATACTTTTGTGTCCAAACAAAACCTTCTCGGTGAACTTCTACTTGGCAGCGAATAGACAGCGCATTCACTACCGATGCGCCCACTCCGTGTAGACCGCCTGAAACTTTATAACTGCTACCATCGAATTTTCCACCGGCATGCAAAACAGTCATAACTACTTCGAGTGCAGACTTACCATTTTTGTGAGTTGCTACAGGGATACCACGCCCATCATCTTCAACGGTGATTGATTCATCTGCGTTGATGCTGATGCTAATATGTTTACAAAATCCGGCTAAGGACTCATCCACCGAGTTATCCACAACTTCATAAACCAAATGGTGATAACCACGAAATCCTGTATCACCGATATACATCCCCGGGCGTTTTCGAACGGCTTCAAGACCTTCCAGTACCTGAATCGAATCTGCAGAATATTCTTTCGGCGGTGCGGGCACAGCAGGCGCTGCAACTAAATTTTCTTCTGACACAATTTCCCCTCGTGTATTTCTAAAACAGCAATCTTATCCAACGTAAACGCTTCGGGCAGTGTAAAGTCCGTGGTGGTCACAAAGATCTGTGTATTAATCTCGTGAAGGAACGTGATGAGTGCAGTTCTTTTAGCACTATCAAGTTCAGACAAAACATCGTCCAACATTAAAACGGGGTACACCCCGTGAGCCTTCCTATGATACACAATCTGGGCCATTTTGAAAGATAATATGATCGCTCTTTGCTGCCCTTGGCTACAGTAAAATCTTGAGTCTTTTTGCCCATATAGGAATACCACATCGTGTTTATGTGGGCCCACCAAAGTTGTCCCACTTGAGAGCTCTGCGACAAGCAGTTCGTTCTGGCGCTTTTTTATTAACTCATCGATGTCAGAACGTGAAAAAGGAAACGCATTTTCACCAGAAATTAAATAATCCACCGAGATATCCACAGCATTGTTACCAGAAATGTACTGCATAGCGTTGTTGAAATCTTTATGAAGAGCATTCAAAGCGACAAGCCGGGCTTGAGTTAAATCACCCGCCAAACGAACAAAATTAGGGTTTAGGCTCTCTAAAAGCAGCAAGGTGGTCTCTTTGCTTGCCTTTTCTTCTACGAAGTTTTTAAGCACCCTGTTGCGAGTTCTTAAGACTTTTCGATAATCCGCGATCAGATCTGTATTTTTTTTATCAAAGGTCACTAGTAAATCATCAATCAGCTCACGACGATTATCAGAAGCTTCTTTGATGGCTGATAAACTTTCTGGGCTAAAAATTACACTGGCAAAAACTTTACGAATATCACTAGCGGTCACTTTTTTATCATTTAAAAAAAGATTCTTTTTAGTTTTGAGTAAATTTAATTTTAAATTGTAGTGTAAATCATTTTGGTTAACTGCCGCTGCAATGAATGACTCTTGGCTACTCTGATTAATCAAAACTGAATTGTCGGCGTAGCGAAAAGTGCTTCCCTGTGAAAGCAGGTACAAGGCCTCTAGTAAATTTGTTTTACCTTGTCCATTATCCCCGAGAAAAACATTTATTCTCGGCGAAAATTCTGCATCCACTTCTGTAAAGTTTCTGAAGTTTCGCAGTCGTACCTTTTCAAAAATCATCAGATTCTCATAGGCATAATCACGCAAGTATAGCTTGTGTCATTATGTGGTCTTACTAGCCCTGGCGAAAGCTGATCGTTTAATTCGAAATCAACTTTTTCTTGATCCATGCTAGTTAAAATATCTGTGATGTATTTTGCATTAAAGCCAATTTTAATATCAGCACCAGAATATTCAATTTCAATTTCTTCTTTTGCATCCCCAAGCTCTGGGTTGTTAGAAGAAATTTCCATTTTACCACTCGACATGTTTAGCAATACCGCTTTTGATTTTTGATTAGCCAAAAGTGATACGCGTTTCAGTGAAGTCAAAAAAGCTTCGCGGTTGATCATAACTTTTTGTGGAAGCTTCTGTGGAATAAACTGTTGATAATTCGGGTACTTTCCCTCAATCAAACGAATCATCAAAATTGTCGAAGCATGTTTTAAAATAAACTGAGATCCTTCGATGGCAATTTCTACACTGCCTTCGATTCCTTCTAATATTTTTTTAATTTCATTCAGACCTTTGCGAGGAATGATAACACCTTGGCCGATGGCAGATTTCATTTCAGTTGTAAGTTTACTTACTAAACTCATGCGGTGACCGTCTGTTGCCACCATCTTCAAACCTGTTTGTGGATTCATTTCGAAAAATACACCATTTAGGTGATAACGAGTTTCATCATTTGAAACTGAGTAAATTGTTTTATCGATCATCTCTTTCAAAATTTTTGCATCTAATTTCACAAAGGCCTGTGAGTTACTGGCTGGAAAAATTGGATATTCATCAGCGCTGATACCAACAATTTTCGAAGTGTACTTGCCTTGTTTTATTTCTAACCAATTATTATCTTTTTTGATGAGAGTGATAAGTCCTTCAGAAAGTTCTTTAGCAATTTCAAAAAGACTTTTTGCACTAACAGCCACTTTACCGGATTGAGAAACTTTTGCTTTTGTCTGATCCGTTAAACTCACTTCAAGATCTGTTGCAAAAACTTTAAGATGATCTTGGTCAGCTTCCAAAAGAACATTCACAAGAATTGGCATTGTGTTGCGCTTTTCAACAACATTCTGAGTTTTACCAATCAGATTTAATAAATCCTTCTTATCAATTTCAATCTTCATGAGATCCTCTTTCTGATATACTAATTCTATATATATAAATACTAGTAGTAGTAGTAGGGGCGTGGAAAACCTATCAAACCACTTAAGTATATGTAAACACTAAAAAACAACCGTGGATAAACGACTCATCTCAAATGTCTAAAAAGCCTTCAAATCGGGGATAACTTTAATCCACAAAGTTATCCTTGGACTCATCCACAGCTTTGTCCCCAGTCCACATTTACACACCTGTGATATTGTGGATCCTGGTCTCTAAATCTTCGATATCTTTCAATTTATCCTGATCGTTCAATTGTAGACTCTTGACCCGATCGATGGCATTCATGACCGTTGTGTGATCTTTTCCGCCAAAAGCCTTACCAATATCCACCAAAGATTTATCGAGATGCTTCTTTATTAAGTACATTGCAATCTGTCGAGGAACCACAATAGGCTTAGCACGGGTCGATGCCTTTAGATCGGAAATTCGCACTTTAAAGTGGTCAGCCACAAGTTTCATGATCTCTTCAACCGAGATCGTGCTCTGTGTTTCGTGATGTGAAAGAATACGCTTCACCAATTCATGATCAATTGGCAAACCTTGAAGTTCAGAAAACATTTTTATTTTCTTCAGGTTTCCCTCGAGTTCTCGAATGGAACGTTTCGAAATGCGAGCGATGTAATTCACAACGTCTTCTGGCAGACGAATATTATATTTCTCAGCCTTATAACGAAGAATCGCAATACGCGTTTCTAAGTCAGGCATCGTGATATCTGCAATCAATCCACGCTCTAAGCGTGTACGACTGCGATCTTCTAGGCCATGGATATCTTTAGGCATTCGATCACTAGCTAAGATAACCTGCTTTTTCATATCGATGAAGTTATTCACCGTGTGGAAAAACTCTTCTTGAACAGCTTCTCCGCGGGCGATGTACTGAACATCATCCACCAGGAATATATCCGTGCTTTCACGGTATTTTTGGCGAAACTTATCCATCTCGTGGCGGCGAATAGCCGAAATACACTCGTTCATAAAACGTTCGGCCGAGATATATGTAATCTTAAGTGATCGAAATTGTTCACGAATATGATTTCCAGCAGCATGTAAAAGATGGGTTTTACCCATTCCAACGGGTCCATATATATAGAGAGGATTGTAATCGTCGGCTCCAGGATTACGAGCAACATTAAAACAAGCTGCATGCGCAAACTCAGAATTTTTCCCCACAACGAATGTAGAGAATGTGAGCTCGGTGTTTAGTGAATCATTTGACCTGGCGGGCTGACTACTCTGACTACTCTGACTACTCTGCGATCTGGATAGCTGTGCCTGCAGTGTATCAGATCCATTCAGAGCCTCGTCAAATTGTGAAGACTTATCGAATTGAGTGGCTTTTTGGCCTGTAACGACAAACTCGACCTCAAATGAACTATTGTAAGTATCTGATATTTCTGAATAAATCTTGTCCTGAAGGTTTTCTATCACAAAATACTGATGAAGTGGGTTCGGAACACCCAGCACAAGACGAGGTCTTTCAGGCGTGCCTGTGGTTTTCAAGTACTCAATAGGATCCAGCCAAGTTTCGAGTAACTTGTTATTGTCATTACGGCCTTTCATCTTTGCCTTAATGAGTGTCCAAAACGATGAATTGATTTCCAAAATTATTCCCCCCCATGCTCTTAGCAAGGGCAGCCTATGTTTTCAACAGTTGACCTTATTGCTGCATCGTGCTTTATTTAGCACCCACGCATCTAGCAAGATTCATCGAGTTTGGGCGCATATATAGAATTGACGTATTTTACGTCGTATTGTTAATGGCTTTATACAGAAGTTGTTAACGTAAGGAGAATTTATGAAACGTACATATCAACCATCTAATCGTCGTCGCAAAACTACACACGGTTTCAGAGCAAGAATGGCTACTAAATCTGGTCAAGATATTCTAAATCGCCGTCGTGCTAAAGGTAGAAAACGTTTAACGGTTTCTACAGGTGGAAAATAGTTCTCCACTTTTAGTTATTAAGCGTAATTCTGAATTCGTCTCTCTCAAGCAGAATGGTAAAAGACTGTGGCCCACCAAGTGGCTACTTTTAAATTATCAAATAAACGAGCAGCAACAATTTCGTTTCGGTGTTACCGCCAGTCGCAAAGTCGGCCCGGCGGTTGTACGAAATAAAATTAAACGTTGGTGCAGAGAGTATTTCCGGAACTACCTTAAGTCAGGAAGCGCTCTTGAAATCGACATCAATATCATTTGTAAACCCATCGACCATGGCTTCTATAGAGGGCTCTCATATGCAGAGTTCGAAAAAGCTTTGGAACGAGGGCTTGAGTCCATTGGAAAAAATATTTAAATTTTTTCTCTGGTTTTTCGTAGGTGCCTACAGAACTGTAGGTACTACACATCTCGGTGGTACCTGTCGCTTTTATCCAAGTTGTTCAGAGTATGCACTCGAAGCTATTCAAATTCACAAGCCTCACAGTGCCGTTTGGTTAATCACAAAAAGACTTTGTAAATGTCGTCCCGGTGGACCATGTGGACATGACCCCGTTCCCGCAGCAGGAGATAACTAGTATGCAGCAGAATAAAGCACCTTCGTTTTTAGAGCCTCGCACAATTTTGGCGGTGATTGCCGTAGCCGGCATTTATTTCGGATGGCAGACATATCTATCTAAAAAATATCCTGGTTATGGACAACCAAAAGCAGTGGCGGGAAAAGTTGAATCCGCAACAGCTCCTGCAATTGAAACGGGCGCAACCGTTACCACTCAAGAGGCTAAATCTGAGCAGATCAAAGCGCTTGCAGAAAAAACTTACTCATTCACGAATGATAAAATTAGCTTTGTTCTAACAAGCCATGGGATGGGTCTTAAAAACGTCACCATCAATCACTATACAGATAAAGAAAAAAACAAAATAAAAATTGGCATGTCAGATAGCGATGGTCTTTTTGAAATGAAGATCGGGGCCGATTCTCAGCCACTTGATTTTGATGTTGTTGAACAAGCACCTGGTCACTATGTTGGTTTGGCTCAGTTGGGTGCCATGAATGTGAAGCGCGAGTTGATTTTTAACGCTCAAACAAACTCGTTCAAAAACACTGTGACAATTCAAAATGCAACTGACGAAATTCTTAAAGGTGTATCTTTTGTAATTCCTGAAAAAGTTCACGTTCACCCAAGCACTTCTTTTTTGTTTCCGTCTTACGAGCACCAGGATTTTTTCGTAAAAAATGACAGTAAGCACACTGTTAACTTTAGTGCTGCAAAAGAAAA
>JANNCH010000355.1:0-2036 GCA_031386315.1 Pseudobdellovibrionaceae bacterium | reverse complement strand
AGTTGAGTTAGAAGTTTCCAATAGGGCAGTCGGGTGCTTAGGTAGATAACCTAAATGCTGAAGTTCTCCGCCTAGGGTGGGATTGAACAAACCCTTACTGGCAACTGAAACGGCTTTAGCCAGTTTCAATACTTGTATGCTCCATGAATCTAAAGCAATTTCGCATCCATTCGCACTATTCAATCGACTGAGATCGCTTTCGGGATTGTGAAAACTCAACAAATTCTGAATTTTTTCTATTGCTGTAAAAGCCGGAGCCACTTTGAATTTCTTTTCATCAGCATAACATCCGATCTCTACGTAGGTACCTAACAATGGACGCATTTGACGATAAACTTCTTTCATTGTTCGATTGCTACTTTATAAATTGCCAGCAGACGCTTCACACCATCAACGACATTTCGACATGAAAGGGTTGCGCCACTTATATTAGGAATATCTATGTCTAACTTGAAAGGGTCGATGATTGTTTTACCAATAAATTTTTTTCGCCACTCCTGATTGCGAACTTGAGAGCCATGTGTCTCGCGATAGCTCATGATTTCAAGACCCATCACTTTGCCTTCTGGGCTAATGGCTGTGCCATAGGTGATAAATTCGTGTTTGCCCACAACCTCGTCAACAATAAACCAACCAATGTGTTTACCCTTTTTTTCAGCTTTCCACATTTTTTGTTCGTTTGACCTTTGGCGCACCTTAGAAATGTCTTCAATTTTCTTCTTTTGTTCTTTGGTGAAGTTTATATTGCTAGGGATAAATATGTCTGCGTCTGGAAATAAGGCCTTCTGAGCCTGCTCATTGTTGAAATAGTCGTTTGCATAAGCAAACGATGAAATCGCTGTCAAAGGCAATAAAAACAAAAACTTACTCTTGTCGAACATTGAAAATTCTTTCAGTCACAAATGAAATTAAAAATTGAATCCAAGTTTGAGGCGAAGCTCTTGCTTTGTTTTTTCGATCAAATGAAGTTTTCGATCATCTTGATCGTCAAATTTTTCGCCGCCGCCACTGAATTGTTTAAACCAGGTTAAAGTGGCCCACCAAGTCTGGCTGCCATAGTGAAGACTTGGACCCGCAAAATGACTCCAGCGTTCTAAGCCCACTTCGGTTTCATATTCTGTTTCGTAGATAGTTTCTGCACCTGCAAACCAATTAGGCGCAAAACGGTAAGAAATTCCTGTGCCTAATGATGTTTCAATTTCAACTTCAGGTTCTGTAGGCCATTCGAAACCTGCTGGTAGATCATCGACTTCATATCGCTTCGCGTATGTTGACTCAAATCCTATGTTGGAATTCCAAATAAGTTCCCCTTCAAGAAAATATTTTTGAAGAATAAATAAAAGATCCATTGTGTAGGTATCTTTCTTCTGACCTGAGTGTTTATCAAGCCAATTGTTTTCAAAAGAAAGGTAACTCGAAAGCCCGAGATCGTCTTTTGCTGCACTTAAAAAATTATATTTGAATCCAACTTCTACACCCATAGGCTTAAAGGAATAGTTTTCATCGGCAGGTACATAAGCATCTATGCGAATATCTGAAGTATCTATGCTAAGAAAGCTTAAACTTGTCGACATAGAAAAGCGATCCGACACACCATATTCTAACTCTGTCTTTGAGTCTAATGCCTCGTATTTACCGAAACCTTTGTCTTTTCGCGAAGTCATAATCTGATAAACTTCCCAACTACCTTTTGGAAGCGTTTCAGCACCTTTGAGATAGCCTAAAAGATTTTCATCTGCACGACCTATGCTAGGGATGCAAATTAAAAATGGCATAGAGAAAAGTAACAGGGCCATATTGATATCTTTAATAAGTTTCATTTTACCTCAGTTAGTACTTAGTTCAGAAAAGAGATTAAACAGCATATATGCTTTTTTGTCACGACTGGCTTGGTATTGATCGCCAGTTGAAAGTTTGCTCTGGGGCTAGTGGTAAAAGAAGGCTAAATTGTAGATGGAATGCCGCTCGGTGTAACTGAAGATACACAACAGGATGGCTTTTTAGGGGCATTCGGCTTGTTGAACCCAGTGATCAAA
>JANNCH010000434.1:0-3606 GCA_031386315.1 Pseudobdellovibrionaceae bacterium | reverse complement strand
GACATCACTACCGCGCGCCCGCGAAAGCACGACTTCATCGGCACTGACGATGCCAAACTCTACTTTATCTGCTGCCACCATCTGCACGACAGGAGTACCGGCGCCCCCCTGTAAAATCTCGACATTGAGTCCGCGTTTTTTAAAATGACCCCCCAGTTCAGCCGCATAAAATCCACCAAATTGCGGCTCTGGTTTCCAGTTCAATGCTAATTTTGCTTTGGTTGCAGCAAAGACCGGTGTGGAAATCAAAATCAGTAGTAAAAGTCTTTTCATGATTCAATCCTTTAAGTTCAGCCCCAAAGGCCTGTACGAATTCAGCCATAGATTCAATAGTCGAAGCAAAGCTATCAATAGTAATCCAATTAACGACAACAGAAGAATGCTAACAAAGACAATATCGATACGTTGTTGAGAACGGGCGCTATCGATCATCGCACCCAAACCGCCACCCGCGACAAATTCACCTGCCACACTGCCAATAACAGCTAAACCGGCAGATATCTTCAAACCCGAATATAAAAACGGGTAGGACGCAGGCAATTTTAATTTCAAAAGAGTTCGTATTTTAGTTGCATGATAAAGCGCAAACAATTGCCTTTGATTCTGCGAAACACTTTCAAGGCCGATCAGGGTGTTTGCGATGATCGGAAATATAGATACAATAAATGTTGATACAATCACTGTTGGTGCGCCGAAACCAAAGTAAATAACTAGCAACGGAGCAATCGCAATAATGGGAACAGTTTGAAAAAAGATAGCAAAGGGCAGGACTGCTCGTTTTAAAAAGTCTGAAAGAGAGAATAACAACGCGGCTATTGTACCCAGTAAGATGCTCAAAATCCAGCCGATCAAGATATTCGAGAGGCTTTGCCAGAAGGCTTGCGCAAAATCAGCGTGCAACTCTTGAAAGGCTGTGAGTAATGCCGATGGCGGTGGGGCCAATGAACTACTGATCCACGAAAAACACACACTCACCTCAAGAAATATAAGTGTTATCAAAAACAAACCCAGTGGCGGCAATACTTTACGTATCATAATAACTCCTGATAAATTTTCTGGAGTTCTCTATAATAATTATCACTTGTTCTTAAGTTGCTATCTCGAATTTTAACTAATGCGATGGAAGCATCTAATCCAATGCGGCCCTCTTTGATTTGAACGATTCGATCTGAAAGAAAAACCGCTTCTGAAATGTTGTGTGTAACAAAAATCACGTTTAATTTTTTTTCTTGCGCGATTGCACGCAGGCGAATTTGCAATTCAAAACGTGTATTGTCGTCCAAGGCAGCAAAAGGCTCGTCCAACAGTAAAAGCTGTGGTGAACTCGCCAATGCGCGGGCAATAGAGGTTCTCATCTTCATTCCACCTGATAATTCGTGGGGAAAGTAGTCAGCGAACGCACTTAGCTGGACCAAATGAAGAGATGCATTCACTTCACTTGCGATTTCAGTTTCTGAAATTTTTTTTTGAAGATCTGCATCGAGTTCGAATGCCAAGCTTGCGTTTTCAAAGACATTGCGCCAATCGAGCAAATTAGCATCTTGAAAAACAAAGGACGTGCGCAATTTTTTTGAATAACTCACTTCGCCCGTAGAAGCAGACTCAAGTCCAGCGATCAATCGCAGCAGGGTGGACTTGCCGCTGCCCGATGCACCGACAATGGACACAAAAGAACCAGCAGCAAAATCAAGATTGATTCCGTCTAAAACTTTGCGGGAACCATAATTTTTTTGAATATTAGAAAGTTTAAACCCAGTCATAGTTGAAGCTGATGCTAATACGTTCTTGATCTGTTTGATTGGGTGGCACTTCGTGCTTCAGCCAGCTTTCAAACAAAACTAAATGTCCTGCTTCTGGTGCTAACGAGTGATATCTTTGGTTCGCAATCTTGGCGTTGTGTTTCCGCGGCGGTGACGCCATAAAACTCATGATCCTTGGATCTTCAAACTTAATAGCCGAACAATTTTTAGGTGTTTGCACATAATAAGTACCACTGATCACCGAAAGGGGATGCAGATGGTAACCATGGACAACTTGAGCGGGCATGATGTTGATCCAACAGCTCGTCATTTTGAGCTCTTTGGGATTGATGTCCATCTCTAGAGATTTCACAAACTCAGCGACATGTTTATTGAGGTTTTTTTCAAGCTCAGTAAATGTACTAGATACCTGATGCAAGCTTGATATGGACCCATAGGAAGTATAGCCGCCGGGATAATTTTTGCGTGACCATTTTTCACCGGCTTCGTCTATTTCGGCGAATTTATTGGATTCAAGCAACAGCTCTGAATTGAGACGTTTCCAGTCCTTCTTCAAAGGGGCATAATATATGGTGGTCGGGAATAGGCTTTTAATCATATCAGAATGAGACATATCATCCCCCAGGTCGACTGGGCTAGGGGATAATTATCAAATTTTAGACAGGTGTGGGCGCAAGGATGTCACTCTCTCAAGGTGAAACGCTTTTAATGCATTTTAAGGCTTAACGGCTGGCACCGTGCTTGCTTAATAGATATGTATAAACGAATTGCTAAAAAGGGAGTTTCAAATGAAAAAACTTATGACGATCGCAATCATGACTTTGGTTCCAATGGTTGGTTTTGCAAAAGTTTCTGACTTTAACAGCATGATCACCGAGAACACGAGTGCTCAAAGCCAGCTCCATACTTCAGTTAAAGCCAATATGGGTGCAGCCCGCATCGCTGCAAAAGATAAAAGAAAAGGCACTGAAAGAATCGCTGTGAACGAAGAAGCAGGTGACACTTACAATTCACCAACAAGCAAAAAAGCCCTAACTTTTCACAAAGAAAAAGCTCAAAACGCAAATCAAGAGGCTGATTTTGAACGCTTGGCTACAGAATTGAACCAAGCTGACCTCTAAGGTACCTGCTTCCTTTTCCTTCACCCGGCATGTCATTAACAACTTTTAAAATCAAAAGGTCCTAAGCTGAAAACTTAGGACCTTTATTGTATTTATCGCGAGGTTTTTCGAACGGGCTTGTGCTCAATGAGTAGGGATTTCTTAGTGCGCCCCTAAAAACGATGGATGTATGTTAGCGACTCTGAAGTATGAGAAAACGACTAGCAAATGATTGATTCGGTAAAACTCTTCAGACTTCAAAAGTGAAAACACAAAAAAAATGCCGTTACTTTTTGGGCCTCGGCGTTTTTTCTCATCTACTAATCTCATCAAATTTATTTCAATTTAAACTCAACTATTTTTTAACACTGGAGTGCGGTGAACTTTGGCAGATTGCCTACGAAAATTTCACCGGACTAAACTCGTTCAAAAAAGAAGGCTACTGCTTAACTCTTTTGCTATTCTGACGAACAAATGCTTCGCTGGATCCAATTGCAGATGCAGCAAGCCGAGATGATCCAAATTTCTCTATTAATTTCATTAATTCGAGTGGTCGAAGACATTTCGGTTCGGCCTCTTCTTCAAATTCAAATTGGATACGATACTGTCTAGCTTTTTTATAACCGGACTTTTAACGCAAAGTTTTAGTGTAAGGATTTCAAGCGGTCTTCCTTGTTGAGTAATTTTCTATCAGCTCGTGCATTTTCAACTTTTTCACGACGTTCATTTAAAACCAGACCACCACG